>CALFWW010000139.1 GCA_937928575.1 uncultured Saprospiraceae bacterium
ACGGTTATCTTTGAGAAAAATTTCCCGATATCTTCGTTAGAAAGCCTCGCCGTAACTAAGGCTATGTCTACGTTTTCTGCCTTGATCTCGAAAAATTTTCCTTCCAAATATATCCGCACTTTTAGACTACAATTTGTATAATAGCGATAAATTTTTAATTTAAAAATAGGAAAGGGTTGTCAAAAGGCAGCCCTTTTTTAATTAGTTCAATAAATCTAACACTACGCTTTCTAGCTTTTCTAAATCCCCTTTCTGTTTGATTCCAGCATATTTATTTGCGTTTAAAAATGAAGCCTTTAGATTAAGCTCCTTTTGAGATTGCGCATAAAAGACACCCTTTTCCATGAAATAGTCGGCTAGATATTCTTGTTCCGGTTGACCGGGGGTAGGAATTAAAATTGCTGGTCTCCCTATCATTGCTAAATCCATAATCGTGCTATATCCCGAACGGCACACAATCATTGCTGCAGCAGACATTACTTGATTTAATTCTTCCGATTGCATAAAAGATCTGAAACGAATGTTGTTGGACAATTCCAGATTTTCTTGATTTTCTGTCTGACCGCCGATAATTAGAAATTGTTTGTCTATTGTTTTGGCTTGATCAATAATTAGATGTTGAAGATAAGTTCTCTGTGGTTCTGGACCTGACAAAACCACCACTACTTGATTATTCCTATTCAAATTTAAAGGTTTCATTCTGGAAAGCGGTCCAATAAATTTAATGTTTGAGAAGTCATCAATATCAGAAAGGGTGCCACTCAATTTATTTTCTTTCTCATTATCTGGTACCCAACACTCATCAAAAGCTCTGATCATTTTTTGATTTAATTTTGAAATGGATTTTGACAAAGCAGAAGAAGGTAAGAGAATTTTAAGCTGATGAGTAATAAAGATATTTTTGGTTAATGAATTGCGGCAGCCAAAACGATTGTCGGAAATAATAATATCGATATTATGGTTTTGAACAATTTTACGAATCGCACTTTTTTCGAGTTGGATGGCCAATTGTATTTTTGGTAATTGCCAAAACATGTTTCCATAAACATTATTGCCTTTATAAGTGATGTTGTAACTAGGAAGTTTGTGAAAAAGTAATTGCGGATATTCTTTTTGCAATAGATGGAGTGCACGACCATCCGATGCTATTTGGATTTCAATCCCTTTACTGAGCAACAAATTAATGATGGGCATACAACGGGTCGCATGTCCCAATCCCCAATTCAAAGGTGTAATCAGTATTCTTGGCTTTCTCATTATAAGTGGTCTGCCGAATTTTTTTTAAGTTTGCATAAAGCTAAAAACCTTTTATACAAATTGAAACCTATAATCGAGGATTGGATAATAAAAAATTTGCGATTTCAGATTTCAATTTATTTTACCGAAAACTATAAATCACTTTCATGCGCTTCTTAAAAAAAATTACTTGCTATATATTGGTGTTTTTGTTTTTTGTGAGCATCACTTCTTGTCGGGCTACTGGAAAGGGTAATGATTGTAATTGTCCGAAATTTGAGATAATGGTTCCGGGTTTTTTTAAAGTGAGTCAGTGAAGATTCAATCACTTTTCACAAAATATATTCTAATTACTTTTCAAAATCTCATTTCCAATCCCACATTCGAGACATCTTTTCTTATCACAATATTTATTTTTCAATTGTAAAAGTGCTTGTGTTTGAGCGGAAGATTCCACTTCAAGACCTAGTTCTTTCCATTTAGAAATAATACTGTTTTTTTCTGCAGCCGTTTCTTCTAACAATCGTAATGCGAGATCTTTGTATTGTTCGTCTTGCTTTTCTTTTCCGTACAAAAATAAAAACGGTGCAATCGTATTGATGATCAACAAATGAATGGTGGTTTTCCCTAAAGATTTTTTTCGTTTAGTGGATTCATTATCAAAAGTGTAATGGTTTTGCCAGTAATTGGACAATTTCAATTCCAACATATTTTCGAATTCCTTTACATTTTTGACAACCAATATTTTACTAAACAAATGCACCGATTGAAAAAGCAATGTGGCAAACTGAGCAATACGGATCGTAGGAAAATTGGCAGGTCGCATTCTCATAAATTTCCATTGCTCCAGATTCATTTTTGACATTGAATATTTTTTAGCCAGAAATTCATACTCTTTTCTCAGCTTTGATGGGTACTCATCTTTCAATTCATTTTTCAGTAAACCTGCTTGCCCAAACAGCAAGGCTTCCATTTGCAACAAACTACTTTTATGTTTCAACAATGTTTTTAATGGAACCGATTGCGTCAATTGTAAGAATGGATCTGCATTTGTTTTGACCCCGAAATTTTTCCCCATCGCTTGATAAAAAGTTTCTTCCCAATCCATTTTATTGCGATCCAAAAGCAACTTAATTCCATTGGTTTTATCTTCCAATCTTTCTACCAGTAATCGCTCCAACCACATACTTCGTGTCAAATTATTTACTTGGTGAAAGAAGTGTTGACAAGGAATCCAGTATTCGTTGTGAATTAATTTTAGATAATTTTTAGAAAGGCCAGCTGGAATTCTTTTTTTTAATTCAAGACATGGAATTCGTTCTCCATTTTCTCGATAGATAATTTCATCTTCTTCCAAAACTACATGCAAAATCACATTGTTATAGGCTTTGTCATGTTGATGTTTGTGTTTTATCCAATCAGAAGACTTTAAGTGCATTTCAACATTTCCGGCCCAAGTTGTTGCTCCGATTTTAATTTTTGCATTTAGAAAATCAGGACCTGCATCCAAATTGTGTTGACCAAATTGGTAGAGCTCAATTGTTTCTCCTGAAGTAGCAATCAATTGGCTGGTTTCAAATCGTTGGTACTTCCAAACGAAATGGAGTAAGTCTTCTCGAATAGATTTTTCTAACAATGTAATTTTTTTTTGAAGACGGTTCATCGTCCACCGTTTCCACCGTCTACCGTTTCAACCGTCAACCGTTCAAACACCTTAAACGTGTATGGATATTTATTTTTCTCGTCAGCATCATGTTTTTCTTCGAAGGATAATTTCCATTCATCGAAGTTGATTTTTGGGAAATAGATATCGCCTTCCACCTCAAGATCCACTTCTGTCAAATATAAGCGATCCCACATTGACATACTTGCGTTATATATCTGTGCACCACCGATAATGAATGCTTCTTCTTCGCCATTGAAAAACGCGGTTTCCAAAGCTTCTTTTATAGATGGAACCACTAAGCAATTGGAGACTAGGTAATATGGGTTACGACTTAAGATGATATTGGTTCTTTTAGGAAGCGGTTTACCAATAGATTCATAACATTTTCTACCCATAATGATATGATGATTCAAAGTGGTCTTTTTGAAATACTTTAAATCAGCAGGAAGATACCACGGAATGTCATTGTCTCTACCGATTACATTGTTGTGAGCTGTTGCGACAATTGCAGATACTAGCATAATTAATTGGCGGTCTTTTTTATTTTAAGATCACTTAAAGTTACTTTTCTTTCTTTAGCATCAGAATTATTTAGATGATCTCTTACATGTATAGCGTATTTTTTCATGGCGGCAATCGCCTTTTTATTCATATTAAGGATGGCTTCATTTCCTTTTTCAAAAGCGGCAATTGGCAAGGCGTGATACGTTCGTTTCTCATTTTCGTCCTTATGAATATATCTCCAAACAGGAATGTAGTTGTAATTTTTTAGCGTGGTTTTACCATTTTTCTTTTGCAAGGTCATTTCAAACATAATTCCACCATCTGTATTAGGCTTTGTTTGATTGGAAATAAAATTACCGAGAGAATAGACGACGACTGCTTTATGTTTTGTGCTGCTGTCTCTTTGAATTGTTTTTTCAACAATTGGTTCGACCACATGAGGATGTCCACCTATGATATGATCTGCTCCCCACGTCAACATTTTATCCGCCAATTTTTGTTGTTTTTTAGTTCCTTCCAAAACATATTCCTTCCCCCAATGCATTAATACAATAATCGCATCTGCATTAAACTTTTTGGCTTCTTCAAGATCGGCTTTAATCATTTCTTCATCGATTTCGAGAACGACGGTTGGTTGTCTCGTTGGGATCCCGTTGGTGTCGTAGGTGTAATTTAAGAACACCAATTTAAACCCATTTTTATAAACGACAAGTGGATATAACAATTCTCTTTCATATTGATTGTTGAACGTACCAGTTTGATAAAAGTCGTTTTCCTTTACCGTTTTGATTGTTTGAATAACACCATTTTTTCCAGCATCATTTGAATGATTGTTGGAGGTAGTTAGAATATCGAAACCAGCAGTTCGTAAAGCAGGTGCGAGTTGATCCGGACTACGAAATCTTGGGTATCCTTGATAAGGTGGTTTTCCGGGGAGGGTTACTTCTAAATTGGCGATTGCCAAATCCGCTTCTTCGATAATGGGTTTAACATATTTAAAGACGGGATCGTAGTTATATTTTTTATTCTTTACGATTTCCGCAGATTTTATTTGAGGTTTATGGCCCATAATATCTCCGACGAAAAGCAGATTAATTTCTTGAGCGAATAACTGATTTGAAATATAACTCAAAAACAAAATAAAAACGAGGGACTTTTTTAACATTGAATTTACGGTTAAGGGGTGTCAAGGAGGCTGGCATTGGTCAATCTTTCTTCTAATGAAAGGCGCCAATCAACAATATTTCCTCTAAGATATTTCTCTGTAATCAAACTTGCTATCGGTGCAGCAAATGAATATTTAGCATTTTCGACATAAACTGCAATGGCAATCTTTGGATCTTCAGCTGGTGCAAAACCGAAAAATACAGAGTGGTCTTCACCTGCATTTTGGGAGGTACCTGTTTTTCCACATAAATCAATTCCTGGTATTTTGGCAACTCTTGCCGTACCTGCTTCTACCACTCTGCGCATGCCATCTATGACAGATTCGAAATGGATGGCATCGACTCCCACTTCATTTTTTATTTTAAACTTTGAATCGATTTCAGCAGTATTGTATCGAAATCCTTTCCCTAAATGTGGGGTGTAATAATATCCTTTGTTTGCAATGGTGGCGGCTAAATTTGCAATTTGCAATGTGGTCATTTCAATTTCACCTTGACCAATTCCGATGGACATGATTGTCGGTGATTTCCACCCACCTCTTGATTTTGGATATAAGAAATCATAGTAAGAAACAGTCGGAATATTTCCGGTCAGCTCATAAGGAAGGTCGGTATTTAATTTTTTTCCTAGTCCGAATTTGTACATGTAGTCAACAAACAAATCCAATCCAACTTTCGGTTTGTAAAAACTTTCTTTATCGATAATACTTCTCAGACATTGAATAAAATAGCTATTGCAGGAATATTGCAAACCGATTGCAATATTTCTTGCACTAGGATGGTCACGACAACCGACACTGATATTGTTGTAATAATATGCGCCATTACATTTTACAGGTTTGTTGGCGGACCAGGTTCCTTCTTGCATTCCAACAAGACCGACCAAAGTTTTAAAAATAGAACCAGGAGGATATTTTGCCATAACTGTTCTATCAAAAAATGGCCGATTTAGCGTATCGCCCAACAAATCTTGCAATGCGGCACCTCGATTTCTATTAATGACTAATAAATTGGGGTCATATCCTGGTGAACTTAAAATTGCTAAAATTTCACCAGTTTTGGGTTCAATTGCAACAACACTTCCACGCTTATTCTGCATTAACTGTTCGGCATATGTTTGCAAATCAAGATCGATAGAGGTGATCAAATCTTTACCGGAAATAGCTGCTGTATCTAGTTCTCCATTTTTATAATCACCAACTACTCTACCCAAATTATCTTTCAATAAATACTTTCTTCCTTTTTCTCCTCGAAGTTGTTTTTCATACGATAATTCTAATCCAGAGGCTCCGATATAATCACCTAATTCGTAAATCCCTTTTGACTTTTCAATCTGACTTTTGTTGACCTCACTAATATATCCCAATACATGTGGAGCATTGGTGTGCGGATATCCACGTACATTACGGATCTGGACAAAAAAACCAGGAAACTCATATAGATGCTCTTGAAATTTAGCATACGTTTCGGTTGATATTTTTTTGAGAAAAACGAATGGGATCGACTTTGAATATTTGACACCTCTGAAATCTTTGTTTAAGTTTTTTTCAAATTTTTCTTTGGTGATATTGAGCAATTCACAAAACAAGGTGGTGTCCATTTTAGTATCCACTTGATTGTAAGTCACCATCAAATCGTACATCGGATTATTATTGACCAACAACTTCATATTGCGATCATAGATGAGTCCTCTTGATGGGTATTGGGTAATTTTATCAACAGCAATTGCATTGGCTCTTGCTTTATAAGAATTGTCAAACAATTGAAGTTGTGCTGCTTTCACTAGTAATCCAGCAAAAAGCACCAGCATAAAAATCTGAATGTAAAGTGTCCGATCTGTATGAAAATCTTTCAAGGCTTAAACTTTCGGATTAAATATTGTTTGAAATAACATTATAAAAATGGCAGAAATCAAAAAACTGGTTATCGTATTCAAGATAATTCTCCAGAAATACCAAAAGGTAAAGACTTCTACTGCATAATAGAAAAATATATGAGCAAATAAAAGGATCAGCGAATAAGTAGCGAACCATGAGAGTCCAAATCTCTCAACTGTTGGAATGTCTACACTGTTATTGTATCCTTCACGCGGTTGCAAAATAGAAGCGACAAATGGTCGAATGTAAGCTATGAAAACGCCTGCACTAGCATGAACGCCTGGCGAATCATAGAAAAAATCCACAGAGATTCCAATTAGAAAACCAAGGGCAATCAGTAGTGGATGCGGTGTTTTGAAAGGCAGTAAAAATATGAAAATCGGATAAAGAAATATTTCGAATTGATTGTAGTTCTCCATGACATTGGGAATTCTTTGGAGGACTAAACCTTGCAATAAGACTAGAAAAATGAATCGAAGCACGTTTGCAACTATTATGTTATTACTCATCTGTGACCTCCTCTTCTAGTTCTTCTAGTTCTTTGGCAAATAAGTTTTTTATGATATAAACATAATTTAAGTCATAAAAATTAGTTCCCAATTTAACATCAATCGTATAAAAATTACTACCGGATTCTAATTTATAATCGTCGACCACACCAATCATAATTCCTTCTGGAAAAATTGAAGAATAACCACTTGTAACAATACTATCTCCTTTGGCCAATTCAATATGTTTTGGGATAGCTTCTAGTTTTGCGGTTTCTGCATTTTGAGCATCCCAGACTAATGATCCAAAATAATTATTCTTTTTTAAGGTCGCAGAAGCTTTATATTGTACATTGATAATTGGCATCACGATACTAAAGTTCGTAGAGACAGAACGAACAATGCCCACCATACCATGTTTGCCGAAAACACCCATTTTATTTTCAACACCGTGTTTACGGCCACGATTTAGGGTGATATAGTTGTTAGCTTTATTAGTTGAATTTTTAATAACTTTTGCTTCCAGGTAGGTGAATTGTTGCTCGATGACTTCAGCTGTGTCAGTCATAATCGTCTGTATAAATTTCGAGTTCTCCATATGAGAATAGAGCTCTGCATTTTCTGTGGCCAAACTATCTGCTATTGAACCAAGACTCAAGAAATTGGAAGTGGCATCCCATGCTTGAAGGGTGTTACCAGAAATGACTCTTGCTGAACTCACATAGATTTCCTCTTGCTCTTGATTATTGTTGACCACAAGGTACATGCATAGTCCTTCTAGGGCTAAGAACACAACGAAGCCTCCATACTTAAGAAAAAGATTGATGAGATTACCCATAATTGGTCATTTTCCCGAAATTGTAGGGATAAATTAGTGGGATTTAAACACTTTTTCGGTCTATTAGAAATGAGTACGTATCTGTGTTTTTCAATGCTTTGCCGGTCCCTCTCACTACTGCTCTCAATGGATCCTCTGCAATATGTACTGGTAATTTTGTTTTTGCTCCAATTCGTTTATCCAATCCTCTCAAAAGTGCTCCTCCTCCGGTCAAGTACAATCCAGTTTTATAAATATCAGAAGCTAACTCTGGTGGTGTAGCCTCCAATGCTCTTAAAATTGCATCCTCAACTTTTGAAATTGATTTATCTAATGCACTCGCTACCTCTGTATATGAAACCAGAATCTGTTTTGGAATTCCGGTCATTAAATCTCGACCATTGATAGCGTAATCCTCAGGTGGATTTTCAAGTTCACTTAGAGCGGACCCAACATTTATTTTAATAGCTTCTGCAGTTCGTTCACCGATCAAGATGTTGTGTTGACGTTTCATGTAGTTCATGATGTCGTCATTGAATTCATCTCCAGCAGTTCTAATCGATTGATCACATACAATTCCTGACAATGCAATTACGGCAATTTCTGTGGTACCTCCACCTATGTCAATGATCATATTTCCGATTGGTTCTTCCACATCCAAACCGATTCCTAAAGCAGCAGCCATTGGCTCATGAATCAAATAAGTTTCTTTAGAATCAACGTGATCGGCAGAATCGAAAACAGCTCTTTTTTCTACTTCAGTAATACCGGATGGAATACAAATAACCATCTTCAAGTGGGTGAAAAATTTTCGTTTTTGACCGGCCATTCTGATCATGCCTTCGATCATACTTTCTGCAGCTTGAAAATCGGCAATTACACCGTCTTTAAGTGGTCTGACAGTCTTTATATTTTCATGCGTTTTTTCATGCATCTGCATTGCTTTCATACCAACAGCAATGGTTTCACCTGTACGCCTATCAATTGCAACAATTGAGGGTTCATCAACAACTATAGTACCATCTTGGATAATTAGGGTGTTTGCGGTACCCAGGTCTATTGCAAGTTCCTGAGAGAAAAAACTGAATAGTTTCATTTATTCGTTTGCTCATTTTACGCTCTATAATTGAGTTTAGAGCGCTGTGTTTTCTCATTTGATCCGAAAGTTTTAAGATTCGGTTAAGTCTATCGCTACAAAAGAAAACAAAATTTACGTAAAAAGAAAAATTATAGGGAGTAATCCCTTCATACACAGTTAATTTACAATGACTTCCCACATTTTTGCTTTAACTAGATACTTTCCACTCAATTCTCGTATCTCTTCTGCCGAAATTGTTTTAATTGTTTGGACTAATAATTCAAAATCAGTTCTTGGTAATTGATCCATTTCCATCGTTCTAATTAATTCTGCAACATTGAAGGGGCCGTCCAACATATTGAGCAAATTACCCAACATATAATTGCGGACCATTTGCAATTCTTCATCTGCAATTAGCTCGTTTTGAAGTTTATTTATTTCTTGATAAATTTCTTTAATGGTTTCCTCAATGAAGTCCGCTGCGACCTCTGCTCCAATGTAAAATAGACCGTCATATCGGAATGTATCTATCGTCGCAAAAATGTTGTAAGTATATCCTTTTTCTTCTCGAATATTGGTCATTAATCGAGAGCCAAAATAGCCTCCTAAAATGGTACTAACGATGACCATTTTTTTAAAATCTGGATGTTGTCTGTTGAATAATTTACAACCAATTCGAATAGATGCTTGTAAATTGTTAGGAATTATTATCTCTTTCCTTTTTGGTTGTGTTGCAATGGTTGTATTTAATATCGGTTCGCTTTTCCCAACCGGCATTTTTTGCAAAATTTGTTCATTAATTTTTGCGATTAAATTACTGTCCCATTTTCCACTAACAAAGATATTACAATTCCCTGAGACAAAGTTTTTTGCAAAATGATTTTCTAATTGGTCAACAGTCAAATTATCATAAGCATCTGCAAAACTGTTGTATCCATATTTGTGATCACTACCAAAAATGAGTTCTGTGATAGTCCGATAAGCAACCACATCGCTACGTTCTAGATCAACCTTCAATTTTGATTTACTTTTCCTGATGAAAGTATCCAATTCGTTTTGAGGAAAGGTAGGATTCAAAATTATATCACTTAACATTGGCAGCAAATTTTCTATTTGTCGTGTTAAGCAATACAATGTGATGTTGGCAGCATCTAAATTAAAAGGAGTGGCAATGTTTCCGCCATAAAAATCCAAAGTTTCTGCAATCTGAGCTGATGAGAAGTTTTGAGTCCCTTCCTTTAAAAGTCGTAAGGTTGTACGAGCAGATAATTGTCGGTCCTCATAGGGCCTTCCAGCATTGAAAACAAATTCTAATTTGAGGACTTCTTGAGTTCCCATATTAATCTGGTGCACAGGAATGTTATTGAACAGCTGTTCTGAGGTAACTTCAGGTAGTTCCAAAGCTGAAATTTCCTTTATAATGGGTATGTTTTTTATCTCTTCCATAAGAGGGATGCAAAGTTAATCATTCTGCCACCCCTGATTGGTTTAAAAATCATCAAATTTAAATTATATCGAGCTTGATGCTAACCTATTTAGGTTAGTTCATTAGTCCTAAATTTATAGGAAAACATGGGGAAGATTGGTTATTTTTACCTTCATTTTGAGAAAACATCCATACCATGAAATTTAGTGTATCCTCCTCTGAATTATTGTCGCACCTACAAATCGCAAACGGTGCGATTGGTTCCAACCCTGTTTTGCCAATAACAGAAGATTTTTTATTTACGATTAAAAATAAAACACTAACTATTTCTGCAACAGATTTGAAGACTTCAATTATTACAAAATTAGAAGTGAATGCAGATGGAGATGGTAGCGTTGCAGTGCCAGCAAAAATTCTTTTGGATACATTAAAAGAGTTGCCACAACAACCGGTGACTTTTACGTTGAATGAAAAAACAAATGCTATTCAAATTACTTCCGCTTATGGAAAGTATAAATTGAGTGGTGAAGATGCAACAGATTTTCCAGCAATTTCGGAACCAGAAGATACAGATAGCATTACAATTTCCTCCACTACTTTACTCAACGCAATCAATAAAACCATTTTTGCGACCAGTAATGACGAGTTACGTCCAGCAATGACGGGAGTTTATTTTCAAATCAATTTTGATAAATTAATTTTTGTCTCAACGGATGCACATAAGTTGGTGAAATATACAAGTACCATCACTGATTCCAACGAGAATGTTAGTACTTCTTTTATTGTTCCTAAGAAAGCGCTGAATCTTTTGAAAAATGCTTTGTCAAATGGGCAAGATGTCAAATTGGCTTTTAATAAATCAAATGCATTTATCTCGTTTGATGATGTTTATTTGGTGTGCCAATTGATTGATGCTCGTTATCCTGATTACAACGCGGTTATACCAGTGGACAATCCGAATACCTTGACTATTGAAAGAAAGGATTTTCAAAATTCTCTCAAGCGAATTGCAATTTATGCCAATAAGACAACCAATCAAGTTGTATTAAGCATTAAAGATGGTGATTTAACAATATCTGCACAAGATTTGGATTTCTCCAATGAAGCTTCTGAAAAAATACCATGTTCTTATACTGGTGACTCTTTGACCATCGGATTTAATGCTAAGTTTCTAATCGAAATGCTGAATGTATTAGAATCTGATGAAGTCAATATGGAGTTGTCAGGTCCGACAAAAGCTGGTATCTTGCTGCCATCGGATGTAGTTGAAGATGAAGAAATCTTGATGCTAGTTATGCCGGTGATGTTGAGTAACTAATAAAAGCTATAAGCGTCCCAAATCATGAAAATTGGTCTTTTCTTTGGTTCTTTCAATCCGGTCCATGTTGGCCATTTGATTATTGCAAACTATATGGCAACCAATACCGATCTGGACTGGGTCTGGATGGTAATTTCTCCTCAAAATCCTCATAAGGAAAAAAAATCTTTGGCTCGTGATTATGATCGGCTGCATCTTGTAAGATTAGCCATTGGTGATAATCCAAATCTTAAAGCTTCTGATTTTGAATTTAGCCTCGATAAACCTTCCTATACAATTGACACGCTAACCTACATGCGGGAGGCGTATCCGCAACATGAGTTTGTATTGATAATGGGGGGAGATAATTTGGCAACCCTTCATAAATGGAAGAACTATGAAATGATTCTGAAGTACTATCAGATCTACGTTTATCGTCGACCTGGTTATGATCTTGGAGCGTTGCAAACCCATAAGAGTGTTCGACTTTTTGAAGCACCTTTGATGCAAATATCAGCTAGTTACATTCGCAATCAAATTAAAGCTGGAAAGTCGGTAAAATATCTTGTTACCGATGAAGTGAATGATTATTTATTGACCAGCAATTTGTATAAAAAGTGAGCCAGCCGACTTAAAAATCTTTAATAATTCCACAAAAGCAATAATAAAACGAGATAGGTAGTTATTTTTAGAGTTCAATAAAAATAACATGACGAGAATCTTATACCCGCTAATTTTCTTTTTCGGTTGCTACTCTTTTTTATCTGCCCAAAATGATCTAGCAATTGGAGAATGGAAATCTTACTTACCTTACCAAAAGTCTTATCACGTTACTCAAAGTGCTACCGAAGTTTTTTATCTGTCTGATGAATCAATCATTGCATTCAATAAGCAAGATGAAAGTTTTCGATTTCTTTCTACGATTGAAGGCTTGACAGAGGTTGGTGTCCGGACCATTGCTTACAATGATGCTGTAGAAGCGTTACTAGTTTGTTATGATGATAGCAATATGGACTTGGTTACAGATAATCAAGTGATCAACCTTCCTTTTATAAAAAACGCTACCAACGTTTTAGGGGATAAAAAAATTTATGACATTCACTTCGATGGAGACAAGGCTTATCTTTCCTGTGGTTTTGGATTAGTGAAAATGAATTTGACCAAGGAGGAAGTTGAATATAGTGTTTTAATGGATGTTCAAGTCAACGCATTTGAGATTTACAACAATCGATTTTATGCAGCAACAGAAGAAGGAATTTATACTGTCAATGCTGACAATTTGAATCCAGCTGATTTTGAAGGTCAATGGGATTTTGTAGATAATTCTACAGGTTTACCGGGCGCTTATCTTTGTAATGAGCTTTGTGTCTTCAATGACAAGTTGTATTTGGCAGTTGATGATAGTTTATATAGTTATGATGGAAATGTTTTTGAAAATCTATATGGTCGTGATCAACATGTTATTTCTTATATTACTGGAGAAGGAAAAGATTTACTAGTTGGACTTTTTTGTACAACACAAGAATTCTGTTTGGGAGAACTTATGCTTATTGATGAAAATGAAAATTTCAGTTTTTCAAAGACCTGTATTTTTAGACCTGAACATGGGATACAAGATGAAAGTGGTGGATTTTGGTTTGCGGACCGATACCGAGGATTCAGAAGAGCCAATGATTTAAGTGGACTATGCGATGAACGCCGTGTCAATTCACCATTTTCTAACAAGACAAATGAGATTACCATTTTTGAAGATGAAGTTTGGGTGGCCGCTGGTGGCATATCTATTTCTGGTCAATACTTATTTTGGACAGAAGGGTTCTATGCTTTAGAAGATAATAATTGGCAAGTCTACAACCCATCCAGAAATTCAGAATTGCAAGGATTAGCAGATTTCGTTTCTGTCGCTATACATCCGGAAAACAAAACAGTTTATTGTAGTTCCTTTCTTGATGGTTTGGTTGAGATGGACCGGGACGGAAATATCGAGATTTATAATGAAACGAATTCCTCTATGGTGATTGGTGCAGATGCCGGGCGAACACGAGTTACGGGATTAAATTTTGATGAGGATAACAACTTGTGGGTTGCCAATCATTTTTCAAATATCCCGATCAATGTTCTTTGGAATGATGGTACTTGGAGTGGATTTACGGTTCCAGGAAATAGAAATTTATTACTTAAAGTCGAGATAGATCATTTTGGGAATAAGTGGTTTGTTGAGGATGGAGGTGGAATTGTATTGTTTAATGAAGGAGATAAAAACGTAAATGGTGATGAGCAAATCGAATATATCTCAAAATTCAATACCAATATAGAAGCGGACAAAATAAGAGATGTCGCAGTTGATTTAGATGGGGATGTATGGGTAGGGACCAATCAAGGAGCTTATGTTTTTGAATGTGGTGCGGATATTTTCAATGCAGATTGCGACGGTTTTCATAGAATCACGCAAACCGATGGAATCAATGCATTGTTGTTGGCTACTGAAGATGTGCGTACCATAGCAGTAGACGGTGCCAATAGAAAATGGTTTGGTACAACCAATGGTGTTTTTGTCCAATCACCAAACGGCGAAGAAGCGATTGCTCATTTCAATACCAGTAATAGTCCATTATTTGACGATATAATTACGGATATCGAAGTTCATCCTGAAACTGGTGAAGTATTTATTGGTACTGAAAAAGGGATGATTTCTTACCGCGGCGAGGCAATCGAAGGAGGGGGCGTGAATAGTGCGAGTGCCTATGCTTTTCCCAATCCAGTACGCCCCGACTATACAGGTCCTATTGCAATTAAAGGATTGGCAAGAGATGCTGATGTAAAAATCACAGATATAAATGGGCAATTGATGTACGAGACGAGAGCACTAGGTGGTCAAGCTATCTGGGATGGAACGGATTACAATGGTCGCCGAGCAAGTTCTGGTGTTTATTTAGTATTCAGTACCAATGACAATGTGAATAATGTCAATGCTATTGTTACCAAAATCATGTTCATCAATTAAAAAGTTTCTTTTTTATGAACGGCTGTTTGAAGGATGTACTCATAGTAATTTTCGTATTTTGGTAAAATAGATTCGATTGCAAAGTTTTGAGCTTGGGTCAATGCATTAGCCTTAAATTGTTTTAATTGATCTTCATTACTCAACAATTTAATTGCGTTTGCAGACATTTCATCAACATCTCCGACATCACTTAAAAACCCCGTCTTCCCATGAATGTTTACCTCTGGAATTCCACCAATATTAGAAGAGATGACGGGTACTTCAACGGCCATTGCTTCTAAAGCAGCTAATCCAAAACTCTCTTTTGCGGATGGCATGATGAATAAATCAGAAACTGCTAACAATTCTTCTACAGCATCTTGTTTTCCTAAAAATCGAATTTCACTACACAATCCAATTTTTCTACAAAGTCTTTCCAGATTAGCTCTCTCTGGCCCATCACCGATTAATAAAAGTTTACAAGGAATTTTTTCATAAACTCTTTTGAAAATTTGAATTACATCTTCTACTCGTTTTACTTTTCTGAAATTTGAAGTATGGGTCAATATTTTTTCTCCATCTGGTGCAATCGCTTTTTTGAAATGATCTTTATTTACTTTTTTGAATCGACCAAAATCGATAAAATTGTGAATGACTTTGATCTCATTCTTGATATTGAATTTACTTAAAGTATCTTGTTTTAAACTTTCTGAAACAGCCGTTACGCCATCTGATTTATTAATTGAAAATTCTACGACAGGAGCGAACGATTTATCACTGCCTACTAATGTAATATCGGTACCATGTAAGGTGGTAATTACTGGAACATATTTACCTTGCTGTAATAAAATTTTCTTCGCCAAATAAGCGACGGTCGCATGAGGGATCGCATAATGGACATGTAACAAGTCAATTTTTTCGTGACTAATAACATCTACTAATTTACTGGCCAATGCGGTATCATAAGGTGCAAATTCAAATAATGGGTAATCGATATTTCCGACTTCATGGTAAAAAATATTCGCATGAAAACTAGTAAGCCTTACAGGTTGTCTGTACGTGATAAAATGAACTTGATGTCCTTTGTCGGCCAATCCTTTTCCGAGTTCTGTAGCAAGAACACCACTTCCACCAAATGTTGGATAACACACGATACCGATTTTCATAGTTATTTCCTTTTTATAGTAAAATAGAAATTTTTCTAAATGGTTTAATAATACAAATTGAATCCAATAAACTGAATTTTAAAATATTGAGTTTATTGGTTGCTAATATCTTTAAACTTCAGCAAAAAAAAGAGGCTGTCTATATTAAACAGCCTCCATTATCTTTAAGTTACATTAGTTACCTATATCTTAAGTAATTTTTCAAGATGCCACTTGCCTTTAGATTCTAATCGGACAAAGTACATTCCTGCTTCAAAACGATCAGCCTCTAATGAAATGTTTTTTTCTAAAATCCCACTATGGAATTCCTCTGTTATGATCTTACCATAGATATCAATAATTTGAATCGTCACATCAGTACTTTCGGTGAAACCAACTTGTAATGTTGTTTGACCAAAAGTTGGATTAGGGAAAATATTAACCGATGCAAGCGTTTCTATTTCGGTAGTAGCAACACCATTTCCGATGATTACTGTGGTTTCATCAATACAACCAATAGAGTCTGTAACAACGACCGTATAGGTTCCGTCTCCAAGTCCCATGATCATACTCGATGTATCGCCATTGCTCCATGCAAATTCATATGGAGGAACACCTTGAACGGGTGTGACAGATGCAGTTCCATCATTAGCACCTCCTGATGTTGGATTTGTGGCATCCACGACTAAATTTAAGTTAGAAGGACAGGCAATTACGTTTATATTATCAATATCCAGCCAATAATCGCCAGAAGCCCAAGTTGCAAAGAATCTAAATCCTACAGATTCTCCAGCAAACGAAGTCAAGTCAAGTGTTACATTGGCAAAATCAGGTGAAACGGCATGGTTGGTATCATCAACCGTGTATATTGTGTTATATGTTTCACCACAATCGGTACTTATTTGAACTTGTAACTGATCTCCTGCCAAAATAGCCCCGTCTGTACCGGCACTCCAATCAGTGTAGCGATAGTCAAAAGAGAATTCATCTCCTTCGCTTACCAAGCCATAAAAAGGAGTTGAGACCGTCATTTCGGAATCTCCTCCAAATAAGTTATCATAAAGAACCGTAGTTACCGAGTTGTGTGCATTTCCAACTATTACATCTGGATCACTCATCCAATCATCTGGAAGAACACCTGACTCAAAATCCTCAATTAAAGGAAAAGGTTTTAGTGAAGTGAAGGTGTAAGAAAAAGTATCATTTTGAATAT
Source organism: uncultured Saprospiraceae bacterium (assembly GCA_937928575.1). Taxonomy (GTDB): domain Bacteria; phylum Bacteroidota; class Bacteroidia; order Chitinophagales; family Saprospiraceae; genus CALDGQ01. Next base: position 16,897 of record CALFWW010000139.1, read on the forward strand.
TGCTATCAGGTTCAAATTCTGTCCATGCTTCAACCAAATAGGTTCCTGGTTCTGCAAAATCCCATGTCATATCAAAAACGTAGGTAGTAATACTGTCAAAACTAATAACCCCAGTATAGTATCCGTCTAGAGGGACTGGCACATTTGCTGGAACGCCATTTACACTAAATTGTAAAGGAATTAATGATTGTGGCAATTGGCCAAAATTCTTTAACAAGATTTCAATACTATCAACTCCAAGTGTACATGATTCTGAATTCGGTTGAATAACACCTACTACCCCTACATCATTTAACCAAATTGTCTCGAATAGATATGGTCCAATGACACTACTTGAATCCACCCCACAATCAACACTTAAGTACATTTCATACGCAGTATTTTCGGTAAGATTAGTCAACGTGTATGCTGAGTTAGAAGTATTTACAAATGTTCCTGTACCTGGTACAAAACCAGCAGGCCCATATTCAATAATTGTTGTTCCCATACCTGGGGTCGTCCAACTAACATCCGCAAATACTGCTCGGACTCTATCTAGCGAAACACTTGATGCTTGTACACCTGGACAAGAAGGGCAAACTCCAGTTCCTGCAAAAACATTTGTACCTATTGCTGGGTTTGGTCCATCAGAAAACACCAAATTTTCCTCTGAGTCATATAAGAAATAAGTGACTTCACCTTCCCAAGCACCATCGACATAATCCAATGTGAATGAATCTCCATCATTGATTAATATATTAAACTCAGCAAATGATCCATCATCAACAACATTGTCTAATAGGTAAGTAGTAGTTGAGGTTCCATTTAAATTGACAGTGACAGATGCTCCATTCCATCCATCTCCAAATGAATCAAACAATTGTAAATTGTAAAAACATTGTGCAGATAATGATGAGCCTGTTAGCATCAATACAGCAAACATTAAATTGGCTAAGAACTGGTTTATCTTTTTTTCCATTTTCATTAGATTGAGTTTAAATAAAACTAAATGGGTCTTTTTTATCTGAATTTTACGGAAATTTTTTAGAGCCCGTATGATGTAAAAATACAATTTAATTGAATTAATAACCACATATAGGTTTGCTCTATCGGCTAAATTATACCAACTTGGTAATGCTTACGCCAAAACATTTTTGATAATATTGTGTTTTAATACAGTTCTTCCTTAATTAAATACGGTTTTACCTTAATTTTAACTCCATAAATTTGGCAATCTATTCCATAAAAGATCTTGAGAAGCTATGCGGTATCAAAGCGCATACCCTTCGTATATGGGAGCAACGATACAGCCTTATTCAGCCAAAGCGAACGAAAACTAATATAAGATATTATCAAGATTCCGATCTTCAATTTTTGTTACACATTGCGCTCCTCAATCGAAATGGCTATAAAATATCGAAGATTGCGAAGATGTCAAAACAGGAAATTAGCGAACGAGTAGCCGATATTTCAGAAATTGACATCCAATCAGACAATCAATTAGATGCACTCACATTATCTATGATTGAAATGGATGATAGTAAATTCAATAAAATTGTCTCAACCAATATTAACCAAATTGGTTTTGAAGAAACCATCACTAAGATTATATATCCCTTCTTAGAAAAACTGAACGTTTTGTGGCTAACCGGGTCTATCAAGCCGATTCAAGAAAATTTTATAACACTACTCATACGTCAAAAAATAATTTTTGCAATCGATCAACTTCCTGACCCAAAAAGATCAGACAAAAACTTTATTATTTATTTGCCTGAAGGTGAGAATGACGAACTCAGTTTACACCTGATGCATTACTTGTTGAAGAAAAGAAATTTCAAAACAATTAATTTAGGAAAAAATATTTCGATTCATGATTTAATAGACGCACACCATATTTGCAAGCCTGAGTATATCTATACCATGATTTCGGAGTCCTTCTCTGACCAGCCTGTAAAAAACTACGTAGACGCATTATCGACTTATTTTCCTAATTGTAAGATTTTGCTTTCAGGATATCAAATTGCAGCGCAAAAAATCCAATCAGATAAAAATATTCAAGTATTGAATAGCTTAGATGAGACCGTCGGTCTGCTTGACAACCTTTCCTCACAAACTTGATAAACTTTAATTCCATTTTAGTAGTTTTTCAATTCTTCGTTTTAACTTCGTGTCATTATTTTAAATCAAAAACAATTTAATATGAGACATTTATTAAGTATGGCTGTTTTCTTCTTAGCAATAGGATTTGTTTCTTCTTGTAAAAAAGATGTAAAAGGAACGGCAGCTAAAACTACAAAAGCAGTTGGTCAAGCAGCAACACCGGCTGGTCCCTCAAAAGCATATTCGATTAATACAGGCTCAGTAAATTTTACCGGTAGTAAAGTTGGTGGAACCCACATGGGTAAATTAAATATCAATGCTGGTAAAGTGGCTGCCAATGGGGCAGATATTGCTAGTGGATCTTTTACAATTGATATGAATTCTTTATCCATTATTGATCTAAAACCAGGTGAAGGGAAAGAAAAATTGGAAGGACATTTGAAATCAGCAGACTTTTTTGCTTCGGAGGCAAACCCAACTGCAACTTTTGTAATAACCTCAGTAGCCAAATCCTCCAAGCCAGGAATGACGCATAATGTTACAGGTGACCTAACGATAAAGGGAATCACCAAGAGTGTCACTTTTGGTGCTAATGTAAATAATGTCGGAGGAAACATCAATGCAGTTTCCGAAAATTTCAAAATCAAGCGTACGGATTGGGGAATTAAATATGGAATGGTCGGAGAGAACTTGATCAATGAAGAAGTTGGAATCACGATAAGCTTTACCGCAAAACCTGCTTAATTTTATTGACTTACATTATTTTTCTAACAAAAGCGTTGCAGTTTAACACTGCAACGCTTTTGTGTTTTAGAATTATGTAACTTAAACTATTTACAGTTTAAAATTTAAGAAATCGGTTTGGTTTCCAATTACTTTTGCATAGCAAGCCAGCACGATTAACTAAGCAATCTCATGAATAGACTTTAGACGTATTTTTGATATCCGGCCTTACCAGAAAAACAGATACCCCAAAGAAAAAGCGTTAGTCTTCAAAGAAAATAATAAGTGGACCCACTTTTCTATTGACAATGTCATTAAGCAAAGTAATCATTATAGTGCTGGTTTATTAGTCATTGGGATTCAAAGCGGAGATAAGATTGCGTTGCTTTTTCATCAAGGAGCACCATTGTGGTTTTTTCTGGATTTTGCATTGATCCATCATGATTGGACTCCTGAATCTGGAGAACTTATGCCGACGTTGAAATTAAAAAGAAAAATAATATTGGAAAATTACGCCTCACAAATTGAAGAAATGTACGAAAAAAAATTAACCACCTAATTCCCATCCAAGTCCATGTTAATCTATAACATTACGGTTTAAATTTTCAATTCATACTTCTACGTTTCAGTTTTTTTTTCTTTTGTTTTTTCAATTCTTGCATAATACTTGCACCATTTATCTCGTGTTCAATGTGAAACAACCTTTCACTTTTTTCCCTCCCACATAACTAGAATTCCAAAAATTTTAAAAATACAATCATGAAAATTCAACATTTTTTAGCAGCACTATTGTGCTGTTTTATTTCAGTAAGTATGTTACAGGCGCAATCTGCCGACCAACCATGGGCAGTAGGATTGAGCGTAGGAAAAACAGCGTATCAAGGAGATTTAGGTAGTAGCTTTTTCAAGCCTGAAAAAGCATTTCAAGGTAATGTCGGTCTGACATTTTCAAGATACTTGAATCCAACATTCAACATAGCATTGAATGGAAGCTATGGCCGATACGGTTTTATGCAAAACGACCAAGACCTTAGTAAAAAAATCACTTCTCTAAATAGCCACGAAGGAAACTTCTTAACGAATAAAGGTCAAGCAAACATAATGTTAGAATTTAAATTCAACAATGGCTGGTTGCTTCCTGTTGATTTTAAATTATCACCATTCTTAAGTGCAGGTCTTGGAGCGGCTTCTTATACTGCAGTAGATGATAGAGGCAATAATAATTCAGATTTTATTCTTCCTGTAGGAGGTGGTTTGAATTATAGAATAAATGATATGTTCAATGTGTACTGGCAATCGACTTTTGCATACACAAATGGTGATTCAGTAGATGGTGTCGTCACAGAAACGGAAAATGTTTTTAGATTCGGTAGTGATGATTGGTGGATGAACCAAGTAGGTATAAAGATGAACATTGGTAAAACTTTAGACTCAGATGGTGATGGAATTTCTGACAATAAGGATACGTGCCCAACAGTTCCTGGAAGTGTAGCTTTCATGGGTTGTCCTGATTCTGATGGTGACGGTATTGAAGACAGCAAAGACAATTGTCCAGCTGCTGCCGGAATTGCAATGTTTGGTGGCTGCCCGGATACAGATGGTGATGGAGTTATGGATAGCGAAGATAGCTGCCCAACAAAAAAAGGAATGGCTCAATTCATGGGTTGTCCTGATACGGATAGCGATGGTGTTGCAGACCATAAAGATAATTGTCCAACTGTAAAAGGACTAAAAGCTAATATGGGTTGTCCAATTCAAAAGAAAGTGACACCAACAAAATCGACACGAACAACGTCAACAAGAACGACTACGCCAACATACAGTACACCTACAAGAACGACTACTACCACCAGAACAACAAAAGTGGTTACAACGCCAGTAACTAAAGTTGTAAGTTCTTCTACATTATCTGTCTTCAAAGAAGCGCTGGATGAAGTAAAATTTGAAACGGGTAAATCAGTGATTAAAACAAATTCATTCACTGTCTTAAATAAAGTCGTTCGTATTATGAATGAAGATTCAGCAATGAGATTGAATATTGAAGGTTATACAGATTCACAAGGTGCTGACAACAATAACCTACTTTTATCACAATCCAGAGCAGATGCTGTGAAAACTTATTTGACATCAAAAGGAATTTCTCCAATGAGAATGACAGCTACAGGATTTGGTGAAGCAAATCCGGTAGCAGATAATGCAACAAAAGAAGGTCGGGCAAAAAATAGAAGAGTTGAAATCAAAGCTTTTTATTAGAATCCGCAATTAAAACAATGATTTGATTGCAAGTCCTGAGCACTAAAACTGTTCAGGACTTTTTTTTGTTGTAAGAGTATTCTGTATTTTGCAGCAAAACATTACTTATGCATTCGTTTTGTCGAAGGATAATTTTATTTCTGATAGTCTTGACATTACTTATTAGTTGTAACAATTCAATAAAACGAAATGAAAAAACTAGTTCACCTAACACTCCAAAAATGACTCCTTTTGAGAAGAACGAAAACCGAACCGCAACCTACTATGAAGTCATTGACTTTTATGAGTCTCTTGCAAATGACTACCCTCAGCTTAAGGTAACCGCCTTTGGCAAGACAGATAGCGGTCATCCACTGCACGAAATAATCTTGTCAACTGAAAAAGATTGGGATGCTAGATCTAATAAAAGCAAAGGCAAAAATGTTTTGCTGATTAATAATGCCATTCATCCAGGAGAACCTTGTGGTGTCGATGCGACGATGATGCTCGTTAGAGATTATTTAGAAAAGAAGGAACTGCAAGAATATCTAAAAAACACCGTAATTGTCGTTATTCCATTCTACAATATCGGTGGTGGGTTGAATCGCAATAGCATGACACGCGCCAATCAAGATGGGCCAGAATCATATGGTTTTCGAGGTAATGCAAAGAATCTAGATTTAAATCGGGACTTCATTAAATGTGATTCCAAAAATGCAGAGAGTTTCAACATTCTTTTTTCAAAATGGAAACCCAATGTTTTTATTGACAATCACACTTCTAATGGCGCGGACTATCAATATACAATGACCTTAATTGCTACACAGCACAATAAGCTTGATCCCAGTATCGCGGGTTATATGAACGACAATTTGTTACCTAAGCTTTACAGCGATATGGAATCGGAAGGTTGGGAAATGACACCATATGTATATGCACGTGAAACACCAGATGATGGAATTGCTGGGTTTCTGGATTTGCCAAGATATTCCTCTGGATATGCTGCACTTAACAATACAATTTCATTTATGCCTGAAACCCATATGTTGAAACCTTTTAAGGATCGGGTGTTGAGTACGTATGCTTTCATGTATGTAATGATCAAAAACATGCATAAAGATGCTAAGACCATAAAGACTGTTTTTGATAAGGCAATATATAACGTAAAAACGAAAAAAGAATTCGACATCAATTGGAAATTGAATCGAGAAAAAAGCACGACCATTTCTTTCAAAGGATATGAAGCAAAATACAAACCAAGTGAAGTTTCAGGATTAGATAGATTATACTACGATCGCAATGCTCCGTACGAAAAAGATATTCCACTTTTCAATACGTATGAACCAACAGTGACCATTGAAAAACCAGCCGCTTACATTATTCCACAAGCTTATCATGAAATTATTGAAAGATTACGATGGAATGGAGTGACGATGCATCGTTTGGATAAAGATCAAGTTTTAAATGTAGACATGTACTTGATTAAGGATTATGACACACGTGAGTCAGCTTATGAAGGACATTATTTGCATTCAAATGTAACAGTAGAATTACAAAACAAAAAATGGCAATATTTTGAAGGAGATTATATCGTCAAAGTCGATCAAGCTTCCAACGAATACATTGTACAGACTTTAGAACCTCAAGGTCCTGATTCTTTTTTTGCGTGGAATTTTTTCGACGGAATTCTAATGCAAAAAGAATATTTCTCTTCTTATGTTTTTGAAGACCTAGCTGCTCAATATTTAAAGGAAGATCCGAAACTTAAGAAGCAATTAGAAGCCAAAAGAAAAGAAGATCCAGAGTTTGCGAAAAACGCTTATGCACAATTAAAATTTGTGTACGAAAATTCAGGGCACTATGAACCAACCCATAATCTCTATCCAGTCGGACGATTGAGAAGTATAAATGGTATTGCTTATTAAAGTGTACAATATGGCAGGGTGTTTAAATTGCCCTATAAAGTGTTGTTAAGTTTTCGGACTCAAAATTTAGATATTTTCTGAAAATTTAGGTCGTTATATAGATGTTTAATTTGTACTTGAAGTACTCAAATTATTATTGAAAAAAGATGGTTGAATTTCACTTTTGGCATTATTCAGTTTAGTGGAAAAAGTTTTAAATTCCGTTAAGAAATGAAAATTGTAAGAGCCAAACGAAGCATTCAGCAAAAACCTGCCTGCGTGCATAGCAAAGATATCAGCGTGAAAAAATATTGTTAAGCGAGTTTTTTCATTTTAGTATTTTAGAACTTTTGGAGCGTTAGAAACTGAATAAAGCCAGGATTTTTTGAATACTTTTTCATCTGGGAAAAAGGATTGTCCGCCCGGCGAGGGCAAAGTCAAACTATTGAATGTCTTATAAAAGGCTTTAAAAAAGGTTTGATTTTGGAATTACTATTTACATTTTGAAGCTTTACGAAAAGCTAAACACTTTTTACCCAGCATTTTGAACACCCTACAATATTGGTATCTTTTTGAAACCCGTCCTATGTAGTTTTAGCCCTATTTATAAATTTACAAAAAGGGGGTAAAACCATATAGACGAGTATTGTCTTTTCGAATTTTTTGACACCTCTCTTACGAACGTTTCTTAAACCTGTTAAGGAATGTTTAGGTGTTCAGTAACCAACTTCCAATTTATCAGCAAAAATGTCTAATTTACATCGTCGAAACTGTCAATTCGTCTACACGATTTCTCAAAATACGACAAAAGTTCTGCTATTAAGCGATGAATTTTCATTGGACAATATTTTGATGGACAAATAACATGATACAACGAGATATTATCCAAAGAATGATTCACCAAATCTCTGCAGTGCTTGCCAGAATGATTGGTAAAGATGCAGAAGAACAACTGATCATTCTCGAAGAATATATTCAACAACATAATGGTCTGAGTAGTGAAGAACTTGATAATGTCGCAGACGATCAATTACTTCGTTATTTAAGTGAAGAGATGCAGTTGAATCCTTATCAGATTGAATCAATTGCCACAGTAATGAATGCACGTGGAGACATTTATTTGAAAGAACAAAAAACAGATAAAGCAATCGTAGATTTCAAAAGAGCAATTTTATTGTTAGATTTTGTAGATGCAGAAACAGCGATTTATTCTTTTGATAGAATTGACTTGATTGAAGCAATTAAAAATAAATTAAAACAATTACAATAAACATAGTAAAATGACTTACGATAATTTTACCATAAGATCTCAAGAAGCCATTTTAAAAGCGCAACAAATTGCCGGTGGAAATGATCAGCAAGTGGTGGACACGGTTCATTTACTTAAAGGAATTTTGGAGACCGATGAAAGCTCTGCAGAATTTCTCCTAAAGAAAATGGGGGTGAATGTGGAAGCTTTGAAAAGAACTTTAGATACCTCAATTTCAAAGTTGCCAAAAGTGGATACCAGTCAAAAACAATATTTGTCAAATGATTCGAACAAAGCATTAAGTCGGGCAAAGAAGTTGATGAAGACCTTTGACGATCAGTATATTTCCGTCGAGTTAATGATGTTAGGTATTTTAGGTGGCAGCGATAATGGTAGCAAGATTCTTAAAGAGCAAGGTGCCAATGAAAAGGACTTAACGGCAGCCATCAAAGAATTAAGAAAAGGCAGCAAAGTAAAAGATCAACATGCGGAGAATTCTTACAATACTTTGGACAAATTCGGTATCAATTTAAACCAACATGCCGAAGAGGGAAAACTTGATCCGATCATCGGCCGTGATGAAGAGATAAGAAGAGTACTGCACATTTTGTCCAGAAGAAAAAAGAACAATCCATTATTGATAGGTGAAGCGGGTGTTGGAAAAACCGCTATCGTCGAAGGAATCGCCTGGAGAATTGTCAACGGTGATATTCCAGAAAATTTGAAAAGCAAAAGAATCTACACACTCGATATTTCTTCTTTAGTTGCTGGTGCAAAATATAAGGGAGAATTCGAAGAAAGATTGAAATCAGTGGTCAAAGAAGTAACCAACTCTAATGGCGAAATCATTTTGTTCATTGATGAGATTCATACCTTGATTGGAGCCGGTGGTGGAAATGGTGCAATGGATGCAGCCAATATTTTGAAGCCAGCATTAGCACGTGGAGACTTACATACGATTGGCGCTACGACTTTGGATGAATACCAAAAGTATTTTGAAAAGGACATGGCATTGGTAAGACGTTTCCAGACTGTTATGGTGGATGAGCCAAGTGTTGAAGATACGGTTTCAATTCTTCGTGGATTGCAAGATAAATACGAAGTCTATCACAAAATCGATATTCTCGATGAAGCACTAATCGCTGCTGCTGAACTATCACATCGTTATGTTGCCGATCGCGCATTGCCAGATAAAGCCATTGACTTGATTGATGAAGCTGCTGCCAAATTGCGTTTGGAATTAGATTCTGTTCCAGGAGAAGTCGATGAGTGGGAACGTAAAGTGCGTCAACTAGAAATCGAACGTGAAGCTATCAAGCGAGATAAGGACGAAGCGAAGTTGAAGAAAATCAGTGAGCAAATTGCCAACGCTTCCGAAAAAAGAGATAGCCTTTCAGCTGCATGGAAAATGGAAAAAGACATCGTCGATGAAGTTCAAAAAATCAAAAAAGATTTGGAAGAACTCGAGCACGAAGCAGCAAAAGCTGAACGGGAAAGTGATTTTGAAAAAGTAGCAAAGATCAGATACGGCGAGATAAAAGCCAAAGAAGCAGAATTGGTAGAAGCCAATAAAAAGCTAGATGCACTTCCTGAAGAAAAAAGATTTACCAATGATGTCGTAACTTCTAATGACATCGCTGCTGTAGTCTCCTCTTGGACAGGAATTCCGATGACCAAGATGATGCAAAGTGAAAAAGACAAGTTGCTTAAATTGGAAGATCAAATTCATGAGCGTCTGATCGGTCAACATGAAGCAGTGGTTGCAGTGTCTGACGCAGTTCGTCGTTCGAGAGCCAACCTTCAAGATGCCAAACGTCCAATCGGTTCCTTCATTTTCTTAGGACCAACTGGTGTGGGTAAAACGGAGTTGGCCAAAGCATTAGCCGAAGTTTTATTCGATGATGAAAAAGCCATCACTCGTATCGATATGAGTGAGTTCCAAGAGAAGCATTCCGTGTCTCGATTGGTAGGAGCACCTCCAGGATATGTAGGTTACGATGAAGGTGGACAATTGACAGAAGCTGTAAGACGCAAGCCTTACTCAATTGTATTGTTAGATGAAATAGAAAAAGCGCATCCTGATACCTTCAATATTTTATTGCAAGTACTAGACGATGGACAATTAACTGACAACAAAGGTCGGGTCGCTAATTTCAAAAATACCATCATCATCATGACTTCCAATATGGGTGCGGAAACGATTTTGGAAAATTTTGAAGACTTAGATGCTGTTGGTCCAGAACATCGCGAAGATATCATCGAGACTACTAAAGAAGAAGTTTTCGAAGTTTTGAAAGATAAATTACGTCCTGAATTCCTTAATCGTATTGATGAGAAAATCATGTTTTTGCCACTGACAAAAGAGGAAATCAAGAAGATCGCAAAACTATTGTTAAAGAAAACAGTCAAGAATTTAGCCAAACAAGGTATGACTTTAAAGTTAAGCGACAATGCATTAAGCTTAATCGCAGAATTGGGTTACGAACCACAATTCGGAGCAAGACCTTTGAAGCGTGTCATTCAGAAAGAGCTAATCAACGAACTATCCAAACAAGTACTTTCTAGTGAATTCCAAACTGGTGATACCATTTTTGTGGATACCAATAAGGATGGTTTGATCTTTTCTAAAACTCCTTTCAAAGGTGACGGCGATGGCGAAATGCCAAAAGCTAAAATTGAAAAAGCTAAAGCTAAATCTTCAAAGCTGGCTAAGTTGAAAAAAGCGACGAAGGAAGTGGAGAAGGCTACTAAGGAATTGAAGGAGGTGAAGAATAGTACTCCTAAGACGGAGAAGGAAGTGGATTAGCACTTTAATTGTTTGAATATTGAAACGGCGTCTCTACTTAAAATTAGAGACGCCGTTTTTTATTTTTTCAATCTCTTAATTTAATATTTAATACAAATTGTAGTCTAAAAGTGCGGAAATATTTGGAAGGAAAATTTTTCGAGATCAAGGCAGAAAACGTAGACATAGCCTTAGTTACGGCGAGCCTGCCTGACTGCGCCAAGCAGACAGGGCTTTCTAACGAAGATAT
>CALFWW010000140.1 GCA_937928575.1 uncultured Saprospiraceae bacterium
AGAATGGGATGGTTGTAACTGTGTTGTTGTATCAATGCCACTTCAAGGCTGTACCAATAATACAGCGACAAATTTTGATCCGCTAGCGACCTGTGATGATGGGAGTTGTGTTTTTCCATGTCCAGATCCAGGCAATTGCGATGATGGAATTTGCTCCAACGGATTAGAAGCTTGGGATGAGAATCTTTGTGAATGTATCATAGCACAATCAGTCAATTTGATAACACCTGCAATTGAATCTGGCTTCAATTTTTGTGAAGGTGATGTTCCTCCAATAATAGAATTAGCAAATACGACGGCTGGTTATGATGTTAATTGGTATGACGAAAATATGACTTTGGTATTTGTTGGGGATCAATTCAATCCAAGTATTGCTGGTAATTATTTTGTTGGATTAGAGGAATTGGTTTCTGACTGTGAAGGAGAATTGACTGCTTTTGCTGTTGCCGAAGTCGCACCTCCAATTGCTGTGACAGCCGGTGCTGGAGAATTAAATTGTTTGATTTCAGAATTGACCTTAAATGGAATTGGTAGTGATTCAGGAGCTGGATTTACCACTACTTGGTCAACCACAAATGGCTTTATTTTATCAGGCGAAAACACTTTAAGTCCAACTATAACAGCAGGGGGTGAATATTTACTCACGGTTGTAGACACCGTTTCGATGTGTGTGTCAGAAGCAACCATTCAAGTGACTGAAAATTTTGAAGTACCCGTTGTTGCAGCACCTGCAGAATTGAATTTAGGTTGCGATTTGTCTATTGTAATAGATGCGAGTAATTCAACTTCCACGGGTAATATATCGTATCAATGGTCTACCATCGGAGGAAATATCTTGAATGGTACCAACACTTTAACTCCAGAAGTCAATGAAAGTGGAACCTATGAGTTAGTCATTACCAATAATGATAATTTCTGTACAGGAAGTACTACCGTTACTGTCTCTGGAACTCCTCCAATGAGTGGTGCTATGGCTGGCTTTGATGAAGTTCTTTGTGGTGCAAATACTGCAACACTAGAAGCTGAATTATCTGGAAATATGACAGGCTTCTGGACAATTTCCAACAATGGGGTTACTATCTCAGATATTTCTGATCCAAATGCTAGCATCAACAATTTAGTTCCAGGTGACAATGAATTTATATGGACCGTATCTACTCCAGATTGTCCTGATTATGACCAGGATACTGTTATTGTTTCTGTCGAAGAAATTCCAGAAACCAATGATGACTATTTTGAGATGGACGCAGGAGAAACACGACAAAACTTTAATATTGGTCTAAATGATGATTTTATCGGAATCGATAATTGGAATTTTAATTTTACCAGCAATCCAGAAAATGGGGTTGTTACATTTCCAGGTGGAGGAATTATTACTTTCGAAATTCCTGCGAATATTTATGGAGAACAACAATTTACTTACGAAATATGTAATGACTTTTGTCTAGAATATTGTGATTCAGCAACCGTTATTATCAATATACCAGACCCACTGGTGGTTATTGATACGACCGCTCATTTTCCAAATACCATTACACCAAATGGTGATGGTGCTAATGATTTCTTTGTCTTGGACGTGCTCATCGAAAATCCTGATAAGTACCCCAATAATGAACTAATCATTTTTAATAGGTGGGGTAATGTGGTGTATCAAGCACAACCATATAACAATGATTGGAATGGTGTCAATTCCAAAGGATTCGACCTACCACAAGGAACTTACTTTTATGTTGTGAGATTGGATATTGCCGAAGGAGATATTTTACGAGGGGATATTACAATTTTGAAATAATTTTTTTGTTAAAATTTTCAAGACTATTTTAAAATCTTTCAATAGGCATTAAATAATCAAAAATGAACCGCGTATTCATACCCAACTCTTATTACTTTTTGTAAGTTTGAAGAAACTATTCTTATTTAAAAATTTAAATGAAAAGAATTTACCTCATCCTAGTAGCGATTGGTTGCTTTCTTCTGCCTACAAACGTAGAAGCGCAAAAGATTCAAAAATTAATTGAGTTTTTAACAATTCATCCAAATAAGAAAGCAGTTCAACAAGATAGCTCCCTTTATCCTGCAAAAGCAATATTTACACCTGTGATTTCTTTTTCACCAGAAACAAGTTTGAGTCTTGGAATCGGAATGAAAGGTTTGTTCAAAATGAAAGGATCGGGCCCAGAAACCAGAACTTCTAATATCCCACTGACTGCTCAATATACGATTGAAAATAAATACCTTTTCTTTTCAGGTTTCGAAATATTTTCCCCTCAAGAAAGATATATGCTAACAGGAAACTTAAGTTTTCAAGCATTCCCCAGTCTGTACTTTGGTATTGGTCCAGATACTCCCAAAACCAATGAAGAAGAATTTTCTTACCGACAGATTTTAGTGGAACCAATTTTTCTGAAGCAAGTTTTGATTAAACATCTTTTCTTAGGTGCTGGTATTCGTTACAATCGAATCAGTAAAGTCGAACCAGAACCCGACGGTTTATTGGTTGCTTCCGATCAACCAGGATCACTTGGTTCCAATTCAGTAGGGGTTCAACTGGCGATGGTATATGACAGTCGGGATAATTTATTGAATGCTCAGGAGGGAATGTATATAGAATTTACACACGGCTTCTATGGAAAAGTATTGGGAGGTACTCAAAAGTATGAGCTGACTAGGTTCGATCTGCGTTTTTTTAAAAAAGCATTTAATAATCCCAAGAGTATTGTTGGATTTCAATTCATCACCCATTTCAGCAATGGTAATACACCTTTTCAGGAAATGGGACGATTGGGCGGAGATGAGATTATGCGTGGATATTTTGAAGGACGATATACAGATCGACACTTAATTGCAACACAATTTGAATGGCGACAAAAATTGAGTCGACTCTGGGGAGTGGTTGCATTCGCTGGAGTAGGGGGCGTTGCTCCCTCCATCGATAAATTTAGCATCGCTAACACCCGACCTTCCGCAGGTGTTGGATTTCGTTTTTTAGTAGACCCACATGAAAATCTGAATATTCGTTTAGACTTCGGATTTGGTCAAGAAAAAGTAGCCTACTATTTTAAAATAGCAGAAGCCTTTTAATGGGTATGTATTGTTGGGAGATGAATATGTTAGAAGTAGCTTCGATCTCTGCACCTTCTGCGTGCATTTAAATCACATACGCTGAGAAATATGCTGTCTAAGAAAAACCTGTATTACTTCGGATACGACGATACAGAACAAGCGTTGTGCCATTTAGAATCAAAACATATCTTCAACAAGCAAGCAAAAGGTAAAGTACTTTTCTCTGATATAAAATTCGAACCTTCCAATAGTGCTTTTATCAAAAGAAGAATTGATGTCATTTCATCTTCCGAAAATTATGAGACCTTAGTTGATAAAATCAAACAAGAAAATATCAACGTGGAAGGTTTTAAGATTGAATATTTGGTCCTTGATGGCGATACTACAGCATATAAAAGTCGGCTCAATAAGCTGAGAGATTTCGGCTATGTGATTGAAGGGAATCCGGATTATTATCATCCTACGACTACTTACGGTTTATGCTATTATGAATCTTGCTGGTACTTCGGGGTTTTAATAAAAAATAATCTTTCCTGGCGTAAGCACAATGAAAAACCTTTTTCTTACAGTAATTCCATTAGTATAAATATTGCAAAGACAATTGTTAATATTGCAACGGCTGCAAATAAAAAGACAACTCTTTTAGACGCCTGTTGTGGAGCCGGAACTATCATGTTAGAAGCATGTTTTGCAGGTTATTCAATTGAAGGATGTGATATTAATTGGAAGTTGTGTAGGGATGCGCGTGCCAATCTTGCTCATTTTGATTACACCGCAAATATAATTCGTTCAGACATAAAAGACATTTCCAAAAAGTATGATGCTGTTATTATTGACCTTCCATACAATTTGTTAAGTTGTGCATCCGATCACGATATCCAACATATTATTAACGCAGCTTCTAAACTCTCCGATCGTTTGGTTATTATTTCCATCGCAGACATTGAAGGTTTAATTCAGAAAGCTGGTTTTAGCATTCTTGATTGTTGTAGTATCAGTAAAAAGGGGAAGATTAGTTTTGCACGGAAGGTGTGGGTTTGTGAGAAGGGCGATAAACGGTCCAATTTATAATTTTTAATTTCCCAATTTATAATTGAGTCACAGCTTCGTCCACCGAACACCGACATTAAAAGTCAGCGCATTTCTATCGCCAAGAATTTTTTCAATCGGCAAATACTTCGTGTACAAAAATTCCAATTCTAAATCTGGAGTTAAACGATATTTTGTACCCAGACCCAGTTCAACAGGTAGGGTAGTCATCGCATAAACGGTCCACCGTTCAGTAGGTAGGAAACTATAAAATCCTTTAATCAATGGAAGCACTCTAAAATCTGGTGCGACGGTCGTCCACAAACTTGCTTCTATAAACAGGAAATTTTTATCATTTAATTTCTTATCAATGAAAAGTTGGGTGAAAGAAACCGTTTGCCCATCGACGTGTTTTTGAATAGGAATGTAAAGTGTTTGTTGTAAAGTTACATTGGTCCATTTCTTAACTGGATGAAATTTTATCTTTGGGCCAAAGTGAGATAAACCAATTTGATTTCTTGTTAACAACACATCTCCATTATAATTTCTTAAGGTATCCTGTTCAACTAATTCGCCTGCAGCTCGACAGAGTGAGTTGGGACTATTAGCCGCTCTCTCTTCTGTACAGTCTAATAGCTGAAAATGCTCTTTTTGACTAAATTTTAAAACTTCAAATCTGGATTGATCTAGCGTGGCATCGATTAAATTAGATTTAAAGACGACGTCAAAACCGTAATTCAAACGCTTATCGGTTCCAAACAAAAATTGATTGAAGGAAGAGAAATAACTGCTTCGGGTCGTATAGGAATCGAAGCCGTTTTTTTGATCTTGCTGATACAAAGACTGGAATGCTTTCAACTCAAACTCTCCTTTTTTATAAAGTGTAGATGCTTGATAAAATGCGAAGTCATCATTGTCTTGTGCAGCCAAATTGATACTAAAGAACCCAATAAAAAGTAATAGAAGTAATCTCATATTAATAAGTATGATGTAAAGTTAAGTTTGGTTGCCTTAATTGACAAGTTTATTTTGAAATCCTATTTCCAACTTCTCATTTGTTTGAAAAGACCATTTATCCTAAAAATTTCTATATGATAAATCTTTAAGGCCGATGCCACAGCGCTACAAAATCCTACAAGTAGTTTTTTTATTGTTAATAATTTATCAATGCCATTTTTAGTTTGAGTATAGCGACTGATTTATCATTTATTAGACGACCTATTTAACTCAACATGGAGCCAAATTTTACTGAATCAGGGTTGTATTTTCTACCTTAAAATAGTCAAATCTCCCTTGTAAATTTCACCTTCCCCTAAATCCATAATCAAGGTATAATAATAAGTCCCTGCAGGAAGTGGTAAACCATGCTGATCATTTCCACCCCAATTGTTTAGATATGGACTTGCTTCAAAAACACGTTCACCCCAACGATTAATGATCATTAATTGATTATTCGGATAAGCTCCCGGTTGCTCCTCTAAGATACCGATGATCCATTCATCATTGATCCCATCATCATTTGCGGTGATCGCATTTGGAATATTAGGAATTTCTATATCCTCAGTAATCTGTGTGACATTGATGGTGACAAAAGAACTTGAACAATTATCCGGACAGAAGTTGTCGCAAATTTCATATTCGATTTCTACAACACCCGTAAATTCAGGATCAGCAATAAATTCAATCGATTCATTATTGACGACAGTGGCTGTGCCGAAATCAGGTGCAGATAAAATATTTATTGCAGTAGATTGGGTAGGCTCCATCGTATCATTAGACATGATTTCCAAAATATTTTCACTCCCATCATTGCTAATCACATCATACGTATCTTCATTGGCTAGCGGTAGAGCAGGGACGGAAACCATCATGGCGTCACTACTATACTCGCCACAAAGTGAAGTAGAAAGCGTCCATACCATTTCGTGTTCTCCCACAGGTATATTTTCTAACAATAAATTTGGATTGTTAGGATCTGTAATTGAAATGGAAGAATTGGTAGACCATAAACCTGTTGTACCAGACGGTAAATTGGCATTGAGGACCACTTCATTTTCACAAAGCATTTCATCTACACCTGCATTAGAAGTACCTAATTGAGTCGGATTTTCAACAATTAAATTTAACGTAACAATACTATCGCAACCCATGAAACTTCCTCCTGCAATTGTTTGTGAATAAGCACCAGAAGTGGTCAACGCTTGTCCATCAAATTCAAAAGTTGCTCCCTCACATATAGTTTCAGCAAATGACGAAGTAGTCGCATCTACAAACAGTATATTTACTTCCATCAACGAATCACATCCTAAATAACTGGCATTCTCCAATATTTCTGTACCAGATGGATTCGAAGCGTCATACGTTATCCCATTTACAACAATGCTTTCACCAATACAAAGTTGTTGCTCGAATAATCCAGTTGAAGAAGTGTTGAAGGATAAGTTGATTTGAATGATAGAATCGCAACCTAAATAATTGCCATTGGCCAAAATTTCAGTTCCAGTAGGATTGGTTTGATCGTAAGTCACTCCATTTATGACTAATGATTCATCTTCACACAAAGTCTGTAGGATATCATTTGTACTTGGTGGATTAAAACTTAACTCAACAATTAACAATGAATCGCATCCTAGAAAATTGGGAGCATCTAATTCTATGATACCAAATGGATTATTGACATCGAATACTTGTCCATGTAATTCTACCACTTGTCCTACACATAGAGTTTGGTTGTAAAAGGTATTGGATGCAGATAATAAGTGGAGATCAATGTTGACAATCGAATCGCAACCTAAGTAGGAAGCGTTGGGTAAAATTTCAGTACCGGATAAGTTACTAGCACTGTAATTCACTCCATTTACTATAATTTCTTCTTCCGGACAAATGTCTTGGATTAAATCAAAAGAAATGTTTTCATTAAAACTTATCGATATGGTAACAATAGAATCACATCCATTTGTAGAAACCATTTGTTCAGTACCATTGGGATTGTCAATGTCATAAACCGTTCCGTTGACGATGATGGATTCACCTGTACATAGTTCATCATTTCTAGTTTCTTCTATCGATTGTACAAAGCTTACTTGAACATTGACCGTTGAGTCACAACCAAAATAACTTTGATTGACTAAAACTTCGGTACCACTTGGATTGCTCATGTCATAGACCGTACCATTGAAAAGTATAGAGCCATTCGTACAAGTAGAAGGGTTGTATGTGCCAATCGGAGACTCATAGAAATTCAAAGATATCTCAACAATAGAATCACATCCATTGGAAGCAAGACCTGGAAATATTTCTGTTCCTGTTGGATTGTCGATATCATATACGACCCCATTAAAAGAGTAAAAATGATTGTTGCAAATAGTTGGTGTCAATTGGGATGGAATTGCTTCTTCATAACTTAAATTTATTTCAACAATAGAATCGCATCCTAGGTAAGCAGCACTAGCAAGGGTTTCGATTCCTGTTAAGTTCGTTTGGTTATAAATAGTCCCGTTCACTTCCACAAAATCATCTCCACATAATATCGGATTCAAGAAGTTGGTTGGAGAATTGTAAAAACTCAAATTGACTTCCACAATAGAATCGCAACCAATATAAGAACCCATCGGAAAGGTTGCCGTTCCAATTGGGTTGTTCGCATCATAAGTCACGCCATTGACAACAATAGAACTTCCGGCACAAAGCAATTCAGTTAAGTCATTTACAACCATGTCTGTAAAAGTCAGATCGATATAGATGGTAGAGTCACATCCATTAAATCCCATTGCTGGAAGCAGTTCTGTTCCAATTGGGTTGGATTCGTCATAAGTAGTGCCGTTTACTAACAAAGCAGTTCCGGAGCATAAAGTGTTGTCCATAAAGTGCTCCGCTTCTGGTAAAAATACCAAATTTATATAAACAGTAGAGTCACAACCATACTGATTTTGACCTGGGAAATATTCAGCTCCGCTAGGATTGGAAGCATCATAAGTCGCACCATTTATGACTCTTGATTCATCATTACATAACAATTCATTGACAAATGATTCGGAAGCTGATGTGTAAACAAGATTGACATACACTGTTGAATCACAACCATTAAAACCTTGTCCATTTAGTGGCACTGCACCAGTCGGATTGTTAAAATCGAAGGTAATACCATCAACAATTACGGTTTCTCCTTCACATTTATTTTCGTTGATAAATCCCTCAGCCAGAGGAAGATAGATCAGGTTTATATAAAGTGTCGAATCACAATGATCAAATTGTTGAGCAGGCAATGTGGCAACTCCAGTCGGATTGTTGATGTCATAATTCACTCCATTTATTTGCCTGAATTCTCCTGGACAAAGTAATTGATTTAGATAAACTTCTTGCGCTGTTGTAAAAGAAAGATTGATATAAACGGTGGAATCACATCCGTGATAACTTTGTCCATAAAGAACTTGTGCGCCAGATGGATTCATACTGTTATAAGTTGTTCCATTAACTACTACAAATTCATCATGACAAAAAGTCTCGTTAATAAAACCTTCTGCAATTGAATGGAAATTCAAATTGATATTGACTACAGAATCACAACCAATATAACTTCCTTGTGGAAAAAATTCGGAACCAGTTGAGTTGTTACTGTTATATGTCACTCCATTGATGATACGAGATTCACCAGGGCATAGGGTAGGAGCATATGCTTCCGAAATGGCATCTGCAAAAGTCAAATTCACATAAACAATCGAATCACAATTTCTAAAACTTTGATTGGCTAATGTAACAGAACCACTAGGATTGCTCTCATCAAACAACATATTACCGACCATGTATGATCCACCTGAACAAAGTTCCTGATTGTACCAACCTTCTGCTAAAGGATGAAATGCTAAATCGATATAAACAACAGAGTCACATCCAAGGTAATTCTGATTGGCAAGTGTTTCGACTCCATCCGGATTGTTAATATCGTAATTCGTGCCGTTGACAATAACAGATGCAGTACTACAAATGATATCATTGATGTATTTTTCAGAAGGAGGGGCGGCAGATAAATTTATTGTAACAATAGAATCACAACTATTAAAAGCTTGATTGAATAATATTTCAGTACCTATCAAATTATTGAGATCATAAGTATTTCCATTTACAATATAAGATTCAGTACCACATATCTGTTCCTCTAATTCAAAAGTTGCATTTGATAAAAATTGCAAATTGATATTTAAAATAGAATCGCACCCATATTGATCTGGCATTGGAATGTATTCTGATCCTGTTGGATTACTTTGATTATATAAATTTCCATTCACCCAAAAATCTTGGTTGCCGCAATAGCTTCCATCTAAATTTCCATAACTGATCCCACAACTCACATGAATCGTAATCGCTCGTGAATATAGTGTTAATAATGGAGCATCAGGATTTGTTATTTGACAATGGTAGACACCTGCATCGTTCCAATCAATAGGACCGATCGGAAATTTTGATGAGTTAAATGGACCTGCATAGAAAGCACCATCTTTATACCATCGATAACTACTGTTTGAAATATCTTCATCAATTTCCAGATCAATTTCAAAAGGATCGCCTGTACTTAAATAGTAGGTAATCTCCTGAAATACAGAGTCTTGTGGGTAGTAGTGCTCTCCTAATGAACTACTCATATTCGGAAGAATGTCGTCAAAAGTCAATGCATTGTTGGACATTTTGAGTTTGTTGTTCTGAATAATCAACGTCATGATCGGTGTCAAATCCGGAACACTATCGATTTTATTTCCGAAAAATTCAAGGTTTGTTAAGTTGTTGAGTCCGAGAAATGAAATAGGAATTTCTCCTGTCAATAAATTATTGTCAATAAACATCGTGTTTAGCGCAGAAATATTTCCTAATTCACTAGGAATCGAACCAGTAAATGTATTGTTGTCTAAAAACAACGTCTTTAAGTCTGTTAGGTTTCCAATCTCTCCTGGAATTTGACCTTGTAAATTATTGTTATCTAAATGAAGTAAAGTAATCTCATTAAAATTTCCCAAAGAAGTAGGGACGGTTCCATCAAGATTTCGATTGGAAAGTCGAAGTTCGTCCAAGCAGCCATTGCTATTGAGGATTACACCATCCCAATTATCCATTGGAATAGTTAGATTCCAAGGATCACTCCAGGAGGGTCCGTTTGCGGAATTATATAAATCTACCAGAACTAATGAATCCTGTAGACGACAAGTAGAGTTTAGATTGGTTTCAATAGGAGTGTTTTTCAGTTCATGGGATAAACTAGAAAAGTGCTCATGTTCAAGGTCACCAATAAAAACTATCCACATTATAAAATAGATAGTCAGTTGCATGCAGTAACAAAATGGTTTAATGCAGTGTAATAATTTGTTTTAACTCCAAGACCATTCAGTCTCGAAATTTTACTTTTTTGAAGTCAGGATGCTAATCAGTAATTGAAGTAAGTCTGCAAAAGTCCTGCTAGTCAATTTTTATAAAATGACAAGCAGCAAGGGATGCTGATATGAAAAATATCAGATCGATTTTTATAGGGATGGATAGAAAGGAACTGAAGTTTATGCTTTTATTATCTCTCTTCCACGTTGGTCAAAGATATAAATAATCAATGGTAGAGGCAATTTTAATTATAAGTTTGGTAATTTAATTTAAGCTGCTAAAGTGTTAAATATGTAAATTTTTAATTCTTCTTAAGTAATTGATTATCAGTAAAATAAAATACTAAAACATATATAACCAATTGATGCTCTGAGAAAATAATAGCTCAAATATTTGGAATATGACACAGCTTTTTATTTATATTTGCGTTAACAACAATGAACGAATTAGAGAAATAATCCCTGAACTGATTTCTCACCGTTTTATTGATACACTTATTTTTATTAGAACATTGGTAGTTCACTTTCGAGTGAACTATAGTTTTTATGCACTTAGCTTACGTGCTGCTATTTTGAACATCATTTTGTCACTTGCTTGTGTGACAAATGAGCGCTCTAAGTTATATAACTGGTGCAATAAAGTTATATCCCTATTATCATGTATGCATCGCCTACAGTGGTATGCGTATGTTTTTAGTAATCATGAACATAAACCGAAAACCCATGACAAAGCACACATCCCGCTTTTTTGTCTTCAACTTTTGGGCATTTCTATGCCTCGTTGGTTCGTTGGATTTGACTGCACAATGTGCACCCGCAAACGGAACAATAATGGTTACCAATACAAATGCATCCGGGACTGGTTCACTACACTATGCAATTGATTGTGCTAACAATACTCCTGGACCCAATAAGATTCACTTCAATATTCCTGGAACACAAAATCACATCATATATGTCGGTGCGGGTACTGGCAATCAACTACCAACTATTCTGGATCCTTACACAGTCATTGATGCGACAACACAACCAGGTTTTGGATCGAACGGAGATTATTCGCCAAAAATTATATTGGATGGTTCACAAAATACTTGGACAATTCCAATCAATGCCATCTTTTTAAGAGCAGGTTTCTGTGAAGTATATGGATTAGAAATAAGAAATTTTCCTGATGATGGTATCGATTTGTATCAAGCTAGCAATTGTATTGTTGGAGGTGTCAATAAAGGAAATGTAATTTATAATACCGGATCGGATCAAGATTATTTTCCGGGTCTGCCAAATACTGGACCGTGGCAAGGATGTGGTATTGTTATAAGGCAAAATTCTAATAATGTTGTCGTCGAAGGGAATACAATAGGAACTGATGAAAATTTGACACCCAACATCGGAATCGAATATGTCGGAATTCTAAACAGAGGAAATAGTCATAATGCCAGAATTCAAAATAATTTAATCACTTCCTGTGAGGTAGGAATTCGTGTCGATGCTTCTATCAGTACCTTATTATCACAAAACTCAATTTATTGTAATTCTAATTCGGGAATTACTTTAGCAAATGGAGGAAATTATAACAAACAACCTCCATTTATCTCCTCTGTCTCTACTACGAACATCGTAGGAAGTGGCGCATCAGGTGATGTGGCAGAAGTTTATATCAATCAAAATTTAAATTGTCAAGGGGCACCTTGTCAAGGAAAAATATTTTTAGGAAGCGCAAATGTCTTCAATGGCCAATGGTCTCTAAATGCTCCTTTTGCGAATGGGTTAATTTTAAATGGAGGTGAAGTAATCACAGCGACATTGCGCGATGGCGGAAACAATACCACCGCTTTTTCTACCTGTCAATTTGTACCGGGTACCAATTCATGTGCACAACCTGACGGAACAATCATGGTAACCAATACCAATGATGAAGGCCCTGGATCTTTAAGAGAAGCTATCAATTGTGCGAATAGTATGATTGGTCCCAATAAAATTGAATTTGCAATTGCGGGTAATGGAAAACATTATATTAATGTAGGAAATACTAGTGGTGATGAGTTACCTGCTTTATTAGATAACAATACAATTATCGACGCAACGACACAATCAGGTTTTGGATTAAATGGAAATTATGATCCTAAGATCGTTTTAGATGGACAATATAATACCTGGAATGCACCCATAAATGCAGTCTGGGTAAGAGCTGATTTTTGTGAAGTGTACGGATTGGAAGTTATCAATTTTCCGGATGATGGGATTGATGTGACCGATGCGCACAATTGTATTATTGGAGCACCGAATAAAGGAAATGTAGTTTATAACAACGGAAGTACAGTGGATTTTTTTCCAGCAGTTCCAAACACCGGACCATGGGAAGGTTGTGGAATTATTTTGAAGCACAACTCTTATAACTGTACCGTGCAAGGAAATACAATTGGAACCAATTATAATCACACAATTGGAAATGGTAATGAATATTGTGGGGTCATTGTTACAAACGGAGGAGATAATAATAAAATTGGAGGATCTGCAAATGGAGAAGCCAATTATATCGCTAAAAATTTGGTCGGAATCAGAATCTCAGAAAATTCAGAGAAATGTGAAATCTCCGAAAATATTTACGACTGCAACAATCTTTTTGGAATCGAATTGAGAGGAAATGCAAATGACAATCAGTTACCTCCTAATATTAATACTGTCAATACAACTTCAATTAGTGGTTCGGCATTAGCAGGTGACAAAATCGAAATTTATATCTCCAATAAAAATAATTGTGGAACGGCAGCGTGTCAAGGTTCGGTTTTCCTTGGTTCGACGACCGTTCCACTTACTGGACAATGGAGTCTCAATGCTCCTTTTGCAAATGGTGTATTCCTAAATGCAGGTGATGAAGTGACTGCTACTTCAACCGATCCGTTGGGTAATACTTCTCAATTTGCTACCTGCACTTCATTTACTTTGAATTGTAATTTATCCATCAGCAGCTCCAATTACTCCAATACCACGTGTAATCAACCAAATGGGAGTATTCATTTCCTAGCTGCTGGTGGATCTTCTCCTTACACCTATAATTTGAATGGAACAACGAATACAACCGGTATATTTTCTGGAATGAGTTCTGGTAATTATAACATGACAGTTACAGATGCGCAAGGTTGTTCTGCAACAGAATTTATAAGTTTTACAAATCCAGTTGGAAGTCCGCAATTATCAATAAGCACATACCTGCATACGTCATGTGGTGAGAACAATGGTTCAATAAATTTAACAACGATAGGTGGAATTCCACCTTACCAATATAATATTGGACAAGGCGCTACCGCCAACCCTAATTTTACAAATCTTGCTCCGGGTGGTTACACCATAACAGTGACCGACGGAAATGGATGTCAAGATACTGAGGCAATATCCCTAAATGTTTCTTCAAGCATTTTTGCGACTATTATCAACATTAATCCACCTGCTTGCAATGTAAGTAATGGCTCTCTAACGGTTAACGCCACTGGTGGAAGTGGCATATATGGATACGACATTGGAAATGGATCGAGCACCAACAATTCATTCCAAAATTTGGCGGAAGGAAACTACACAATCACCGTGACCGATTCTAACGGTTGCACTGCCACCGACCAAATTACTATGACCTCCACTGCCGGCCCGTCCGTATTCATCAGTACTGATGATGCGTCATGTGGTCAGGCAAATGGGGAGGTCAACATCACCGCCTCTGGTGGTACTGCTCCGTACACTTACGATATTGGAAACGGACCTACTTCTAACAATACAATTTCTAATTTGAGTCAAGGAAATTATAATGTGACGATTACGGATGCTGTAGGTTGTCAAGAAGTACGACCAGCAACCATCAACGATAATGGTCCTGTCCATTTATCAGCAACAAATATTGTCCATGAAGATTGCGATGGAACTTCAGGGTCCTTCTCTGCTCAAGTGAACGGAGGAACCGCACCTTATTTTTATGATATCGGAAATGGCTCGACTATTAATTCGAATTTTACAAATTTGGATGCTGGTACTTACCATCTTACCGTCACGGATTTAAATGATTGTGCTGCATCTACTACTATAAATATCAATCCAAGTGCTGCACCTGGTGTAAATGTGGGTAGTTTAAATTTTGCCAATTGTGGTCTATCTGACGGAAGTTTTCTGGCAAGTGGTTATGGTGGTATGCCTCCTTATACTTTTGATATCGGTAATGGTTCTACTTCAAACAATTCATTTACAGGGTTGGCAGCTGGTGATTATATAGTGAATATGATGGATGCAAATGGATGCAATGCTGCTGCTTCAGTAACGTTGGGAAATGCAGATGGACCAGGTGGCACCGTAGTCAGTATTGTTGATGCCAATTGTGGACAAAATAATGGAAGTTTTACCGTCAATACTTCAGGCGGAACACCACCTTACACCTACAATGTTGGAAACGGAAGTTCATCCAACAATATTTTTACAAATTTGGCAGCAGGAATTTATACAGTAACTATCACAGATGCCAATACTTGTGAAACGACGACCACTCAAGAAATTCAAACATCTGGTGGTTTGCCGGTTGCTAGTTTTACGTATGTGGCCAATTTAAATGCAATTTCATTTACGACCACGTCAGCTGATGTGAATTCGTTGAATGTGAGTTGGGATTTTGGTACAGGGAATACCGCACCGATTGCACATCCTACTTTCAATTTTCCTGGAACGGGGACTTACACCGTTTGTCAAACGGTATCCAATGCCTGTGGTGATGACACCACTTGTGAAGATATAACGGTCATCGGAAATGATGTTTTCACTATGTCTATTCAAGAAGGAGCGGGGGCGATCGGAACAGTAGTTTCCATTCCTGTGACTGTGGAAAACTTCGATGAAATTGTTGGTATCTCCAATTCATATCATATTGCTGATCCTACAGTTGCCAAATTCGTTGGTACGAGTGGTCACAATTTGACAGATTTAGGACCTTATAGTTTTAATTTTACTAACACAACGCTTACATTAGCTTGGTTTGATATCAGTATTGCTGGTATAACCGTTCCTGATAATACGGTTTTATTTAATATCGATGTTGAGATTCTAGGAAATGTAGATGAATGTACGAGTCTAATTATTGATGGCGATCCTACCGAAATAGAAGTGATTCAAAAGTCTGGAAATACAGAAGTCAATATTCCTTCTGTGATGAATGAGGGGAATGTTTGTGTGATACAGAATTTAGAAGACTTATTCACTATGAATATTTTGGAAGGAGAAGGAACGGTTGGATCAATCGTCTCCATTCCTGTGAATGTGGAAAACTTTGATGCGATTGTTGGGATCTCCAATTCTTATCATATTGCTGATCCTAGTGTAGCTAGATTTGTTGGTACAAGTGGGCATAATTTGAATGATTTGGGTGGATTTAGTTTTAACTATACCAACACAACACTTACATTATCCTGGTTTGATTTAAGTATTGCTGGAATTTCAGTTCCTGATAACACGACCATATTTTATTTGGATGTTGAAATTTTAGGAAATGTTGATGATTGTTCGGATTTGATAATTGATGGCAATCCAACGGAAATAGAAATTATTCAGAAATCTGGTAATACAGAAATCAGTGTGCCTTCTGTCATGAACAAGGGAAATGTATGCGTCACTCAAAATATTGAAGATTTATTTACGATGACTGTTTTGGAAGCGGATGGACCGGTTGGTTCAGTTGTATCTGTACCTGTCAGTGTGAAGAATTTCAATGATATAGTTGGCGTTTCCAGTTCATTCGAAATAGCGGATCCTTCAATTGGTCATTTTGTAGGAACAAGTGGATATAATTTGACGGACTTAGGTGGTTTTAGTTTTAATATATCCAACAATACAATTACTATATCCTGGTTTGACCTGAGTATCACTGGAATTACAGTTCCAGATAATACCATTATTTTTAATCTCGATGTAGAATTGACTGGAAATGGTGGAGATTGCTCAGGCGTATTCATCAGTGATAACCCAACTGCGATAGAAATTATTCAAAAATCTGGAAATTCAGAAATCGATATTCCATATGTTGTCAATTCAGGTAATGTATGCACGCTGCAGCCGGTCGCGACAATTTTGATAGCAGGTGCAATTGAAAAAGAAAATGCGGTAGCTGTCAGAGATGTTGAATTAACTTGTACCGGAGGATATTTGGATTGGTCATTACCAACTGGTGAATATAATTTCCCAGATATGATGCCTGGGATTAATTATACAATTGATCCGAGAAAAGATACATTACACTCAGCAGGGATTTCTACCATTGATCTGGTTAGAATTCAAGAACATATTTTAGCTTCCAATATTTTGGATTCACCTTATAAAATCATTGCGGCGGATGTTAATAATTCGGGAGGAATTTCTACACTTGATTTAATCTTTTTGCAAGATATCATTTTGGCAAGAGCAGATACTTTCCCTAATAATGAATCATGGCGTTTCGTACCCGAATCCTATGTTTTTACAGATCCGACCAACCCATTTTTAGATGAGTTTCCTGAAGTAATTTCCTTGAATAGTCCGTCAATGGATGAATTGGAACAAGACTTTGTGGGAATTAAAGTAGGGGATGTGAATTTATCAAGTTCTGCTTTTATGCCAGGTGCGATTGAAGAAACTGTAATGTTAGAAATTGAAGATCAGTCGTATCAAGTAGGGGAAGAAATAGAAGTGATTTTTACAGCAAAACATTTTGAGGAAATCGCTGGAATGCAAGGTGATATTATTTTTGATGAGACAGTTTTTAAATTTCAAGAAGTTGTTTCGGGAACATTACCAGGTTTTTCCAACAACAGTATTGGAACAAAATATTTAGAAAATGGAGTCATCCCTTTTTCATGGTTTAATCCAAATTATTCAGAAAATGGTGTCACAATACATGACAATGAAACGTTATATGTTATGAGATTTAAAGCATTGCAATCTGGTAATTCTT
This sequence comes from uncultured Saprospiraceae bacterium, assembly GCA_937928575.1. Lineage (GTDB taxonomy): Bacteria > Bacteroidota > Bacteroidia > Chitinophagales > Saprospiraceae > CALDGQ01. The sequence continues at coordinate 17,407 of CALFWW010000140.1, forward strand.
TGAATGATAGGATTCAAATTGGATCCGTAAATACCAAGTTAGAAGTTTTTAAATCAAACTACACATTTTGTAATCTTACCCTTGAGGTAAGTCAAGGAACGGTCGCGGTTGATGGTAATCCCATGAGTACATCACCCCATTTTATTGCTTGCTCCCCCAATCCTTTTTCGGAAAGTACTATGCTTGAATTCTTCTTATCCGAACAGGATCGTATTGCCCTGACAATACATGATTCCAATGGTGTCTTGATTAAAGAAATTAATCAGTCACTTGGACAAGGACACCATGTGCTGTGTATCACAGCCGACGACCTTCCTTCTTTTGGTATTTTTTATTACAGATTATCGACGAGTGCTGATGAGTTTGTTGGGAAGATGATCCATCTAAATCGACAGTAGCTTTAGTAAGTTTTCTCATAATTGAGAAGCCCCGGTAGAAAGCTATCGGGGTATTTTTTTTGGTTTATTTTGCCATTTAGATTTTTTTGAGGGTAAGGAGGAGGTGATTTTTAACCATAAAAGGTATTTAAGGTCATAAAAGGGGGGGCATGTAGGATGTGTTTTTAAGCATAAAAGGTATTTAAGGTCATAAAAAGGGGGTGCGTGTGGGACTTGTTTTTAACCATAAAAGGTATTTAAGGTCATAAAAGGGGAGGGCGTGAGCTTGTGCCGAAAACAAATATTTTATCGTGTGTATATGGTTATTTTACATTTGAAAATCAATCTGGTAAGTTTCTGAACAATTCATTGACCATTGTTTTTTGTCCATCTTTATATAAGTTGATTACATTGAAGTTTAACATCAAACCTAAAGGTACTTTTAATAATTTCATGTAGGTAAGCAATTGTGCATCGTATAATGGGGGTACTTTTTTAGCTGCTTTTAATTCAACAGGTAAAATATTTTCAACAAACAAATCACATCTGACATTAGCATCTATTTTAATGTCGCCATAATGTACTGGTACGTTCATTTCAGACTTAAATTTGATATTTCTTTTGGTCAATTCATGTTCCAAGCACTTGTGATAAACACTTTCAAGCAATCCTGGACCAAGTGCTCTGTGTACTTCAATTGCAGCTCCGGTTACTTTATAAACGTGATCCTTCAAATATGATTTAGTAATTTTAGGTGTGCTCATATTGTTTAGTTTATTACAAAAATAGAAATTGTTTTCTAAATAAATAATCATGGAGTAGATTTTGAATCACTGTTCTTAAATATCCATTATGTTTCAAACTACGACCTTACGAAATGGCAGTTTTAAACATATAGCATGCTTTGTATTTTTTTTTGAACCATAAAAGGTATAAAAGGGCATAGAAGGAGGACGTGGGCATAGGTTTCATTAGAGAGCACCTAAGTACTTACGACCTCACGAAATGGCTGGTTAAACATATAGCATGCTTCGCTTTGTATTTTTTTTTGAACCATAAAAGGTATAAAAGGGCATAGAAGGAGGACGTGTCTTAAATGTCTTTTATGTTTCAAACTACGACCTTACGAAATGGCTGGTTAAACATATAACATGCTTCGCATTTTGTATTTTTTTGAACCATAAAAGGTATAAAAGGGCATAGAAGGAGGACGTGGGCATAGGTTTCATTATAGAGCACTTAAGTACTTACGTATTCCACTCATATGTTCTTAAATGTCTTTTATAAATTATTTTTTAATTATGCACCAATTACTGGCGTGCTAACTGTGGTATTTGATGGTTCTTCGTTATCCTCCTCTTCCGATTCATCATATTCTAAAGAATCTCCTTCACAAAATTGTATGGCAGCAGACAAGGCATTTACTTCCTCCAACTTAATAACAATACCATCATCAAATTTTATTTTGATTGGAAATTGAATGGATAACTCTTTTGAACTACTAGGATTTTGAGTATTCCAAAGTTGTATCGCATAGTCTACTTGATCTGCAGAATTTACTTTTTGAATCTTTCCATTTGGAGCAATCAACTGAATTGGATAAATAAAATCGAAACAGAATGTATTGACGGAAGCATAGTTTTCTTCTAATACTTGTTCATCACATGCATCTGCTACAGACAGAAATTGTGTCTCATTTTCAACCAACAACTTTTGACCGTTTTCTAGTGTAATTCCAAAAGGATATTGAAATGTAGGCTCATTGTTTGAATTTGGATTTTTCTCAAACCAATCCATGATAAATTCATCTAACACTTGACTAGATGTCACCATTCTCTTACCACCATCAGGAATGAGAATTTGAATTGGGAAATTTACATCAAAACACTTTGAAGGTTGCTGATCTAGTTGTTTGACACTAATCTCTTTTTTGAATTTAAAACCCGGAATGTTGATAACACATGCTTGTTGAGTGCTATGAGTAGTATCAATCACCTTCGTTTCCTCACTGGCTAACATCAATAGAAGTCCAACCATTAAAAATGCGAAAACGTCTCTTGCAATATGTAAGGTGTTCATAATGTCAATTTTTTTGGTGTTCGATAATGTGGATTCGCTATGAAACGTGTCTGATTTTTGGAAAATTATGTGGGCAAGGTTTTATTTGAGGCTATAGGGCATAAACTACCTATTCATGTAGGTATACTATGTGTAAATAACGAGAAAAAGGCTGTTTCCGGAAATACCGAAAACAGCCTTTTTTAATTAAAATACTAGAGAATTTCTCTATTTGCAATCTTCAAATGCTGCAAATAATGCTGCTTCATTTTCAATTACAATAAGCACATCAGTTTCGATTTTAGAAATACTGAATGGATAGATGATCGCAGGTTTTTCTATCGCATCCGGATTATTTTCTTTCCATTCAATAAAGAATATTTTCATTTCTTCCTCATTATTTAGTTCTGTGATAAGCTCATCTCCACTTTCAAAACTTAATGGAAATACAAATTCAAAACAATCCTTTTTCCAATCTTTATAGTAGCCCAATTTTTCTTTGCAGTCATACAAAGCCACTTCAAATTGTTCTGTATTTTCGACCGAAATAATTTCATCTGTTCCATCCCAATTAATCCCAAAAGGAAAAACGATTTGAGGTTTTGTGGCTGCATCTGAATTTGTTTCTTTCCAATCGGTCCAAATTTGTTTCCATTCTTCATCACTGTTGATCGCAGTGGTTATGTCATTTGCTCCTACAAAACTAATTGGATAAATAAATTTGAAACATTCTTTTTCCCAGTCCTCATATTCACCTTCTTTATTGAAGTCTTCCTTGTCTTTATCTTTTTTAAATTGATCTTTACCGCAAGAAGCCAGTATGGTTAGCAATAAGAAAATGCCGAATAGATTTTTTAATTTTTTGATAGTAATCATAATGTTGGATTGTTAAAATTAATTGAGACTATTTTAAAAAACTACTTTAAGATATAAAAATTGGGTTTGATCTACAAATGAGTTAGTAATTCCGTCCGGTAGGTAACTCTTTGTTGGTATTCAAAATAATTTGACCTGCAATACTTACTGCAATTTCCATGGTCGTCTTACTATAAATCGGAATCCCAATTGGTGCATTGATATGTGCAAGATCATCAGTAGGAATGCCTTCTTCTTTTAGTTCGTTAAAGAGTTGTTTGATTTTATGGTCACTTCCCATCATCCCGATGTAGTGAAATTTTTCTTTGTACAATTGCTTGAGAATTATTTTATCCGTTCGATAAGAAGTCGTAACAATAACAATACTATCCAGAGGTGAAAAATTGATCGTTGTTTTTGCATTGTTGAAATCAATAGTCAATCTTTCGTTTGCGGCTGTATTTTGTTGAATAGTGGATAAATATTTACGATCATCATAAACTATCACATAATAATCCAATAGTGACATGACCTGCGATAATGCTAATCCAACATGACCGCCACCAAAGATGTGAATTTTCTTATTTAATATGATATCTAAACTAACGAGTGGAGTAGGGAGACCTTCTTCTGCTAGTTTTATTTCGTCCTCATATACATGTATGCGAATCCCATCTTTCGCTTTTTCAAGTATTGATTCGAGCGTTGGAATATCAGAGGTGTCCAACGGGATAATTGCTACTGTCTGTTCACCCGAACAAATTAGGCCAGATTGATTTTTCGGATTTTGTTTGTTATGAAATTGTTGTTTAACTAATTTTTTTGTGTCTCCTTTTTTGATTTTGTCTTTTGCCAGTTCTAATAATTTGACTTCCATAATCCCACCACCGATGGTGCCAACAAATTTTCCGTCTTCATCAACCGCCATAGAAAAACCTTTGCGACCAGGGGAGCTACCTTTGCTATTTATAACATATAGTAAGGTTGCTTTTTTATTTGCTTGAAGGGTTTTTGATAGGAAGGTCCAGGTTTTCATTTTATTTTATGGTTAATTTATTGGATCCGTGAGTATGTAGTAACCCATCCCAGTATTTCACTTCGTTCAAGCACCCTTCCCTTTTTCGAAATGGAATTTCAAAAAATGGAAGGGGAGTGGGGGGGGCGTGAATACGT
>CALFWW010000141.1 GCA_937928575.1 uncultured Saprospiraceae bacterium
TTAAATTTAGGGCTAATTATTTTTGTTTCAATTTGAGCCCAGCTATGCTGTACAAAAAGTAACATTGAGATAATTAGTCCTATTTTCATTTTAAGTATTTTTTTCTTTTTTCTAATGACCCAGAACGGTCTCGGCTAAACGGCGTAGCCAGCTTTTGCTGGCTATGAACGTTTTAGCCATTGTTAGGCATAGGCTTTTATTTTTTTATTTATTTGGTGAATTCCTGCTTTTAAAACTTGAAAACAAATTTTTGCGGTATTTTCATCTGGGTTAAATCGTGAACTAACCTGTTGATAAGGATGAATATAATTTCTAAAATCTCTCAAAGAGTGACTAAATTTTTTCACATCTTCATCTATTAACCGTAACTCATAAGCAGTATTTATCAATTGGGCTAATGTCCATTCTGGAAATTGTTTTACCTTTCCTGTTTTATCTTTCGCTGCTGATGCTGCTGTGTTAAATTCTTTTGGCAATTTCAACGCTAACCCAAGTAGAATGCCTTCCAAGCTGCTTCCCGATAAGAAAATAACAGCCAACGCTGATTTAGCATTTAGGCATTTCTTTATTTCTTCTATTCGTTTTTCCAATACTTCTGTTACTATCCCGTCAAGCCCAATTGAACTGATTGATAAATTCTCAAATTCTTTTTCAAGAAACTTATCTTCATCGATTATTGGTTCAGCATTATTATCATGCAATTCTATTTTATCAACTTTTTTAAAAGTTATCAAAGTATCCTTTCTTACCACTTTCCATTTGTCAAATGCTAAGTATTGATTTAATTGATTAATATGTTCGTCGAGTTCAGATATTTTTCCTATAAAATTTACAGGGTTAAATAAATTCTTTATGCACTTATCTAATTCAGGTGTTCCATTTATTTTTGCCAATCTTTCATCTGTAAACATCCAACGTGAGGGGAAACCCTGACCATATCTATCATTAAATCCTAAGTTGTTAAAAAAATCAACCAATTTGGGTCCCGAACGGTATTCAGTTTCTTCATTAATCAGCAGTCTTAATTTTTCCAACGATTTTGAATTCAGAACCATGTTGTTTTTTTCTTTTTTGCTTATGCCTAACGTCCCCGTGTATGCGGCGATGCCAGCTTTTGCTGGCAATGAACGCATACACATTGTTATGCCCTCGCTTTTATTTTTCAAAATTATTTCGAATTTGCTGAGTAAAAGATAATATTTCTTTTTTATCAGCCGAAGTATTTAAAACTCTTTTTTCAATTTATTCGCTTTGAAAACTAAATCTTAAAAATTAAAATTCTCTTTTTTTATTTGTCGATTAAAAGTTGAATTTCCTTTTTATCGATGAAGTATTTGAAAACGCCTTTTTACGAAAGAACGATTTTTTCTTTTTAGTGGGGCATAACATTTGTATATCCACACCTCTCACCTAAAAGGTACGGATATTTCCCCAATCTCAATCAATATCCCCTTTTCTATCAAATCACTCTAAAATTTAGGCATCAAAACACAACATTACATAGTCGATAACAAACGACTACAAACGTAAACAAACGATTATTATTAGGTTTTATCTAATTTGATACCGATAGCATGAGTACGATACGTGCAAGTATTACCATTAAATTAATCATTATACCCTCCTACCCGATCAAAAGGTGGAGGTGGTTTTGACTGAATAATTTTCACATAGGTGTCTTTTAGGAGAAGCAAGCACATTTTTTTATTCATTGGGCTCAACCATCTGTTCCGCCACTTTCATTTGTGTCAACCAATTCACATGAAGTAACACGTCAATTTCATTTTTATAACATCTCTCTTTCATGTTGCCAAAAAAATGAGAGATCCCATGGATTTGATTGGCGGTCGAGCAAGTGGATTTGTTTTGCATATGATTCACGACAAATTGTGTTCCATCAGCATTCATTACAGTAGATGAGTAAGCATTATGAAATATGGACGATGTGCTACCATCAATCGCAACGACGGTCGAAGAATTTCCAAAGGAATCAATAGTCGAATGCGAACCATCCGAATTCATTAAAGTAGCAGAATTTCCATTGATAAAAATCGTGGAACTGGTACCATCAAAATTTTTAACTGATGAACTGCTAAGATTATGATGTACATTTGTAACAGCTTGTTTACTTTTCTTGGTTTGTGAAAAACCGCTAGTGATGGTAAAGAGAAGTATTAAAAATAATGCTTGAATTTTCATTTGTATTAATTTGGATTAAAAAAATGAAATCTTGAATTATCCAAGATAATATATTTTATTGAGAAGGAATAGAATTTGGAACTTTATTATTTGGATGAGCTGGACAAGACTCAACTTAACATGCTTTGCACGTCATTAGCGCCAGGCTCAAACCTGCTAGGTCTGTGGCTTGGCCACCTTATTGTCCCCTCTCCGATATTCAATACTTCACCAACAAAGCTTTGCGCTTATCATTTCTCACAGTAACGACAAACAGATTGTCATAATCCAACTCATCAATAAATGTTACAACGTTTTCTTTCATCAGAAAATTTAACAAATTGGGAGTGGTATTGGAATGCCCCGAAACCAAAACTGTTTTACCTCGATATTCATCCAAAAGCAATTGTCCTAAAATACGCATCTCTTTCGGATCATAAGATTCAATCTTTAAGCTTTTTGAAGTGGCGGTTGGAGCCACAGTCAATTGTGCACGTAAATAGTCTGTTGAAAAAATATGGTCGATTGAAATAGTTGATAAGATGTTTTTTAGATTTTCTGCTCGCTCCATTCCCGCATCGGTTAAACCAGGATCTTTGGTATCTTTCATCTTTTCTGCATGACGAACTAAAATGATGGTCGTTTGTTTTGAGTTCTCTCTTTTAGCAATTTTCAAATTTTGTCCATTTTTTAAATGAACATCAGTAGTTGTGATTTTTTCAACAAAACCGCCTTCCTGAATTTTTGGAATGGAAACGCAGGCTTGGTTTAGGAATAGAAAAAATAATGCGGTGAGGATCAATAGATTTTTCATGATTTAAAAATAGTTTTTTATTTTCTATTTAGATATCATCTTTTTTAAATTATTGTCAACAATAAATTTAATAAATAAACTTGATGGCCCATAATCGCTAAGACAAATCCGATATGAAAAAGATTGTTATGTGCAATTATAATACTCTGAAAATTGTATTAGACCTAACAAGATTCGCATGCAGCTAGGACTCGGCTCAATCTTGTTAGGTCTGCGGAGTTGCAACAATATCAAAACTTGTAACATTATTGCTACGTTCATCTTTAATTTTCAATGACAACTTTACCCATTATTTGAAATGGAAGATAAGTATATAATTTTGAATGGAAAGTAGACAAAACAATTGGGCTTCAATTATCAACTTCCTGGCAATTTTTCGCCTTTAGCTGAAAGTGACGCAATTTTTTCAATTCTATTTTTTCGGGTCTTATCCGTTTTGGCAAGTTTGATCCATCTTAAAACAAATCTTTTACTAGAATCATTGATGTGGTCAAAAAAGTCAAAAACTCCTTCCGATTTTTGGAGTGCGGCTTTCAGATCTTTAGGGATTATTAAGTTGTCGACATCATCCATAAAATTCCAAAGTCCACTCTTCTTTCCTTCTTTGATGGATGCGAGTCCTGATGAATGCATTCTGCCCTCCTCTATTAATTTTTGGGCGCGGTCTTTATATGACTTTGCCCAATGCTGAACTTTTCTTGGCGCGATTAATTGCATTGTTCGCTTAGCATCCAACTTCCTTCTTATACCATCAATCCAACCAAAACACAACAATTCATCGAGCACTTCATCTCTTGATACATATTTGTCTTTTTCACTTTTCTTGAAGGTCACCAACCAAATAGCTTGTTCTTGCAAATGATTTTTAGCCAACCAATTCCGAAGTTCTTTAGATGATTTAATTTCTACCTTTTCGAAGTTCTCTGTCTTTATCATTTCGATTTGTAATTATAATGTTGAGATTTTTGAGTTTTTTAGTGGATAGAAATAATTCGGATTAAGACAAATTAATCTGCCGTTTTATAATTTAAAATCATCGATTCCGAACCCATTTTTGAATTTAATATTGGACCATTCTACTTTTATCCATGGCTCATCTGTAACTTCAGCTTCCCAATTTGAATTTTTGTAACGTCGCTTTGTTGGAATCAAGAGTCCATCTATTTCCTCATATTCAATTTCCATCAATTTAGGATCCATAACACCAAAATCCGCAACGGTAAATAGAAATTGATCCACTAAAAGTGTTTGCTTATTGATATATATTTGATAGATATCCTTCGGCTTTCCATCTTTCGATTCAAATGAAATTTTTACGATTTCATATTCTTTATTGTCAATGGTTTTTGGGCCAAGATATTCGTAGATCAAACCTGGGTCTAAAAGCTTTTGCATCATAGTAAACCAATAGAAATTGGTTGGTCGATTAAAAGCAACTCGTTTTAGATAGTCAGGGTTTTTGATTTGTTTCCCATTTTGTTTTAGCCAATAGGACTGTCCGTCAAAACCTTGTTCGATAACCCCTGCAAGCTGCGGTAATGTTCTTTCGTGTTTCAAATACTTCCCATAAGAATACGCTCCATCGAACCTATATTTTTCCGTTGAAATATCCGCTTTACCATCTGGAGTTTGGTAAGTGTAGGTATAGGTTACATCGTGTTTTTTGAGAAGGTCCTCATAGCTTCCTACTTTTTTTACCATGTCATAGACAAGTTGGTGTCCTTGATTTTTAATCTTGGAAACTTGATCAACCTTTGGACGATTAGTTTCTGCATTGTTATAGCAAGCTGCAACGACAAGGCAAATTATCATTAATTTTAAAATCGTTCTCATTTATCTGATTGTTTGAATTAGTAAAACTACAGCTATCCGCTAACAAGATGCAGCAGTGAGAAACATGATATGAATAAAGGAGTAAGAAAAACAACAAAATCGACATCATAATGCGCCCCTTCTTACTTCCCAAAATGCTCAGCAATCAACTCCAATAAAAAAATTTCTCGTTCTATCGACAAACCTTTTTTATCACTTGCTATCATCGTCTTTTTATTGTGATCGATCGCCTCATGTATATTGACCCATAACGCACGCATCCCATTTTTGACTTCATAGGACTCCAAATTTGATTCACCTAACACTTTGTTGACATCACAAGTATAGCAATAGGAAAGCATATGCTGAATATCAAAATCAGGTTTGTACCAAGGTCGATATTCTTCATATAGACCAAAAGGTTCAATGTTTATAATATTCTGGGCACCCGTTTCCTCTATCAGTTCTCGTTTCATTCCCGCAATGATATCTTCCTCATTGTCCAAACCCCCACCTGGCAAACTGTAGTCCTCATATCGCTCCGTGTACATTAGTAGTATATCGTTACCATTCATCGCGATACCTCTGGCTGCCAATCTTGTAAACACCGTTTTATTTTCCAAGGTTTCTATTGCTGGATGATAATGTGTTTTTAATAGTTGCATTTTGGTTGTATGATTTTTTTATTGTGGAAACCTCTTTGAAAAATTACGATACTGCAAAAGAATACTTAATACCAATAATTAATCTTAACAATAAGTGCCCGATTATTGGTCTGAACACTTGCCCGATTCCCAAGTCCATTAAAGACATCGTAATTGTCAACAAAAACCAAAAATACATCGGACATCGGAGAAAACCGCCATTGTAAACGAGAGTTGATTCCCATAAATTCATTTTGATCTACATATTGAAATAAGGTCGTCCACAGCAAGTTTCTATTGAAGCCAATTTCTAGTTTTCCTAATAATGCGGTGATAATTTCGTTTCCATAAGGATCCGGAAAATCCAGTTGATTCCATTGATAACCAAAACTTAAATTCCCCCATGGCTGTACCCGAAAATTGATATCAGCATTAGCTCGATTGAGTTTACCATTATAGAAACCACCGGTCTGTCCGCCCACTCCAAAACTGATCATTTTTCTTTCATCAGAGGAAAAAGAACCGGAGACATTTGAAAATTTATATCGGTCAGCTGGCAATGGTTCGCCTTCCGACACAAAACTAAATGGGAACAAAAGATCAATATCATTCCGGGCAACACCCAGAGAAAATTCTGCAGTATTTCGAAAGGCAATTGAATAATTAAATTCACTAAACCACTCATTAAAACTCCAATCTGAATTGGTGTAATAAACATTTGTCAAGTTGATATTATGTCGGGTAATTTTACCTTCCTTGGGACGAATCCGATAAGTGATACTCGAAATATTGTCATTGAATCCAACTCGAATAGAAGTGTCGCGCGCTGCATCATAATTTTCAATTCGTTGTACAAAGCCCATGTCTGCAAAATAATTTTCCTGCACCGTCGCACTTGCCAACAATACTTCCCACAAAGGATCTCGGTACTCAATTCCATAAGTATAAAAACCTGTTTTCCCTTTTATATTTGGCTTGAAAGAATGGTGAAGTGCTGCCCATGCGGAGATTTTCCCATCATTACTAATATAGGCTCCATCCAAACTAGTGTTGCGACCATAATCATCCTCAACTGTTTCAACACCATCAAAAGATTGTCGATTTAAAAACAATCCTCTTACATAAGAACGACCGAAGTTTTTCTGAAAACTCACCGCACTTTGATTTTGCGCAAATGAATTATCACTTTTTAAAGAATGGATATTCATCACCCCCATACGTGTGGTTTTTGTTAAATTACCCGTCAATCTGGCTCCGTATAAAATGGGTACTGCTTGTCGTTCACTGTCCAATCCAATTTTTCTCGAAAAAAAAGGTCGCACAGCTGGATATCCAAAGTCTGCAAATAAATCTCCATTTTCTAAAAAGAAAGTACGTTTTTCTGGTAGAAAGATGTTGAAACGTGTCAAGTTGGTAACCAATTCATCGACTTCAATTTGGGAAAAATCTGGATTAAAAGTCAAATCAAGATTCAAAGTTGGGCTGACAGAAACACGTGCATCCAATCCGGCGGAACCACTGAATTCTGTTTTTTCTCCTGCTTCTTTGTTGATTGAACCAGTAACAAAAGGGATTAAATTGAAGTTGCCTTTTTTGGGAGTTGGTGGTTTGTCAAATACCAATGCACCTGCAAATGCAACATCCGGCGGCCAAAATGATTCTGGCACAGCAGTCCAATTATGATACTCATTTTCATTGATGTGATTGCGAACGAAATTCATCCCCCACTCTTTTTCATCAGGACTAAATCGCAGAATCCGAAATGGGATCGCCATCTCCATTGACCAAAATTCAGGTTCCACTTGCACTTCACTGTACCACTTGTTGCTCCAATCACTGTTGATATCATCCAAGGATCGCAATGCATCCCATTGTTGTCCGGATGCAGAGACACCAAAAAGAAAACCATTTGTCCGAGTATTGAGCGGATCGAGTACAATTGCAATTCCATCGTTGTCCCAATATTCATCTCGTTTCAGAGATTGAATAATGATGTCTTTCTTTTGGAAACACTTTGTTGCAACATAGAGATTATCTTTGTCATAAGTCAACATCACTTCTGTTCTAGGATCAGCTCCTTCCGCAAAGAATGGTACTTTTTGCCAAAAATCAGAACCGACATTGGCTTTAGTCCAGGCTGGATCATCCAACTTACCATCAATGATGACAGGGGTTTTCGTCTCCGTTATTTCTAGTCTAAATATTTTTTTAAAATCCTCTACTGCAGGTTGCGCAGCGAGTAACGAAGTCATCAATAGGAATACAATTATTAATACTTTTTCCACTTCTTCATAAGGTTGGTGAACGGTGGCTCAAAGTTAGTTTTAATTTTCTATTTTGTGTGTCAACAAAAGTAAATAACCAGTTAAAAGTAGTTTAAAAAATTATAGTTTAAAAACTCAAGGGCCAAAAGAAAAATTGATCTAGAAGTCCTTTTAATTTAATTTGCCACAGTCAAAAACGAATCAAAAATTGTATATTGGAAAATGTCAAAATGAATTCACTGAATTTTATCATTTAGCAAATTAAATTATTTTTTTTTGTTGAGATAGATGTAAAGTGAAAAATGTCCTACAACATACATGACATTACAAAATGTAGATTGTTAGAAAATGAAGGAAAATCGAAGAGTGGAGTTTAGTATTGAGTAAGGGGTTTGTTAGGTTGTCGAAATTTCATTTGGGTTTCGAAGACGATTACCCCCAATGTGCTAGGTTTTGTTCAATTTTCCGTAAAAGAGTTGTTTAAGTTTTTGGACTCATTATTTATATATTATCTGATAATTTAGGTCAATAACTACTTGCTTTATTTGTACTTGAAGAACTTAAATTATTATTGAAAAAAGAAGGTTGAATTTCACTTTTGGCATTATTCAGTTTAGTATGAACGAAGTGTATTCTGACTATGGTCAGAACAAATGTCTCAGAAGACATTTGACAAAGTGAACCGCAAAGCGGCTTATTCTACTCTAGATTAATCCATTAAGAAATGAAAATTGTAAGAGCCAAACGAAGAATTCAGCAAAACTTGCCTGCTTGCATAGCAAAGAGGTCAAATTGAAAAAGTATTGTTAGGCTAGTTTTTTCATTATAGTATTTTAGAACTTTTGGAGCGTTAAAAACTGAATAAAGCCAGGATTTTTATATCCCTCTTATACTTTATTTTTTCACCACTTCTTTCTGCAAAAGAACTAAAAATTGGTCCATCTATTTTTCTTGATCTGCATTTTTCCTAGATGAAAAACGAAGCAAAAAATCACCGCGCTGGCTTATATTATAAAAGCGATTGCCTAAATATTTATCTAAAATTTAATTGGCTTCACGCAAAATCTCGAAACTCGCAACACTTTCAGTGGCTCAAACAACGATCTTTTTTCTTCCATCCGCACTTCTAAATTTCTTAACGATAAATCTTTAAGGCCGACGGCCACACGCTTCAAAATCCTGCAATTAATTTTTCATTCCGATTGATTAAAACTGCAATCTCCATATCTGAGTTAAAATAATAGATCGCGAATAGTCGTAGAAGTCATAAGGAAGTGTGAAAGATTTGTATCTAACTCAAAATTAACTAAAACCATTACCCTTCCCATACTTCACTTATCAAACTTACTCTTACGCCTCCTCTTTTTCATCCGATCACTATGTCCTCTAAAACTAAATAATTCTGAATTCCACGTAAAACTAGAGAAGAAGGCCACCACTTTTTGCCAAAATGATTTTTTCTTATTTTTTCCAAATTCTCGCATAGAATTTCAATTCAATTTTATCCGTTTATAAATTGTTAGAATAGCATTTATTTTGATGGCATTACTCAACTTCAACGAAAGATTGAAAGCCTCCAAACACCATTCTTCCTGCATCAAAAATAACATCTTTGGGATCGACCAACGGTGCAATTAAATCTCCCATTCTGGTATCAGTAGCGACTCTTTTATTGGCTACATCTCTTGCCTCGCGATTTTCAAAAATGACCCATCCGAAAATGATGGTCTCCCCTTCTTTCGCTTCTACAACATCTGGAAATGATTTTGTTCCTTCCAACTTTTTTAAATCTTCACCCACAAATTCATAATATGCTAGTGCTCCATGCTCTTTCCAAATCTTGCCTACTGAATGTGCAACCTCTTTATATCGGTCGAGATGTTTTTCTAAAATTGGAAATGAAAATCCGTCTATGTAATTAGCCATTTGTTTTTATTTTTTAAATCTTCAGAATGATTTCAACATTTCAAATTGAATTATCAAGAATTACGTTCAATTAAGTACAATCCCATTAAATGACAAAAATTAATAAAATATTAAGGAAAAAGCGCCAAAATCCCATGAAGTTTAAGTGACATTATCCTACTTTCGTTCGTTATACATAGATATAAAACTTTAGCTATCACTCATGAAAAATTTCTCCCTAATCGTAATTTTATTGTTATTTTTTACAATAAACACTTCCGCACAAAGTGATCACGAAAAAGATTCGTTGCGTTTTATCACCAGTTATACCGTCACCAAGCAACAGATTCAAACCATCAGTTTTGAAGGGACCATTGATCGAAAGAAAGCATTGAGCGCTATTTTGGATAAAACCAAAAAATTTAAAGTGCATGCAGTAAGAAATCCTTCTAATAACGGCTA
>CALFWW010000142.1 GCA_937928575.1 uncultured Saprospiraceae bacterium
GAATAGAAGTTTCCATTAAAATGCCGGCTGTGAATTCGCAGAGATTACACATGGCGATTGCATGGACGGTCTTGAGATGATTGTGAACAGACCTTCGCTTTCGCATACTTGCTTCCATGTAATTCGGGCGCAGCGTGACGACTTGTGGTTTTATTGTTAGGAAATAAGGGGCAAACTTTGCCAATGCATACGAGAATAATTTATTCCCAAATGGCTTGTTTTTTAATTGTGCTTGTAGTTTTAATACTTTATTCATGTTTTACTTTACTTTCACTTAACATTTTTAATAATACACCATTGGTCCAACCAAATCCATCTTGTACTGGATATTCGCCACCTCCTGCATCTAATGTCATATCGACCACATTGTATTTCTCGACCATCTTGCCGGTGTTTTTGTAGACCTTTTTATTCAAGGCTATCCATCTGTTTTTGATCTCGTCGGCTAGTTTATTTTTGTTGTAATTCATCAAACCCTTATAAGCCATCCATTGCAAAGGTGCCCATCCATTTGGATAATCCCATTGTTGACCAGTCGCCTCATTCGTAGACACCACACCACCAGGCTTCAAGAAATCTTTTTGAATGACAGTAGCTACTTTGGTTGCTTGCAGTTTAGATGCGATTTGGCTTTCCAGTGGATACATGCCTGCCAGTGATAATACGGGTGTGTGTTGTTTGGTTTTGAAATTGTAATCCATAAAGAATCCTTTCCCTTCATTCCAGCAATACTTTAAAATCGCATCTTTTCTGTGCACCGCGTGGTCTTCAAATGCTTTGCGCTTTGTCTCATTTCCTTTGAGTTCATAACCCTTAGCGATTATTTTTTCCAAATCATATAAGAGACAATTTAAATCGACAGGAATAATATCTCCTGTATGAATCGTTTCCAGTGTTTTGGCATCCTTAAACCAACGACTGCTAAAATCCCAACCAGATTCACACGCAGATCTTAAATCTTGATAAATCACTTCTGCTTCTCTTCCACTTTTCTTCATCGTCTCCACATCTTCCCGATAACTCTCTGCTCGCGGTGTCACTCCTTTATCCCAATATCGATTCATGATTTCTCCATCTTTTAATCGCACTACTTTTTGGTGGAAACTTTTCGCTCTACCAATTCCTTTTTGCCCATTCATCCAAAAATTATATTCCTTTTCTAGTTGCGGCAAAAATGAGGTAATGACTTCATTTCCTTTTGACTCCGCCAATAATCCAACCATTCTTCCAAAAAACGGAGGCTGAGATCGAGTTAGAAAATAAGTACGATTTCCATTTGGTATGAATCCATTTTGATCGATCAAATGTGCGAAATTTTTAACCATATTTTCAATCATGTTAATCTTGCCTGAAGTTTGCAAACCCAACATCGTGAAGTAACTATCCCAATAATAAATTTCTCCAAAACGACCACCAGGCACAATATATGGGTTCGGCAAAGGCATCAAAGATCCTTGCAATTGATTGTTAGCATTGGCATCTTTTTCTCGGGTCAATACTGGCCACAATGAATTGATGTGTTCTTCTACAGAACGATTATTATCAGCTTTAAATCCTGATGCATATTTTTTTGGTAATTCAAAATGTTCCAAAACAAATTTTTTCAAATCAAATCCAGGCTTCTCTTTTTGCTTTTCATAGTCCAACAAAATGACACTCGGATAAGCTTTCGGTGTGCAATCAACAAAAGTTTTACCATCCGGGAATATTTGCTTCATCTGCACTTCCTTGAATAGTTCACCATACAACTGATCTGGCATTAATTCAGGACCTTTCTTTGTCGAAGAAGGTATCACTTGTTGGTCAATGGTTTTGACTTCAGAGTCACAACTAAATAAAAGTAAAGGGAAAAATAAATAGATTAAGTTTTTCATTTTAATTGTTTTCATTCCTTTTAAAGGCGCTTTAAACTGGATTTTTTAATAGATTTATAATTGATCTAACATTTCAATTACTTCTGCTTTTTTTCTTACTGAAACAGAAACTGCATCCCCATTTTTCATTTTCAAATAACCGCCTTCTTTTCTTACATATTCTTGAATGTAATCCACATTGATTAAATGAGATTGATGTACTCTTTTGAAATTGTGATCCGTCAACATATTGTCATAAGACTTCAAAGTTTTAGTGACAAACAACTTTTCTCCGCCAATCATATGAAACAACGTATTATTTCCATCGGATTCACATCGCACGATTTGATTGATTTCCACTACCGAAATTTTGTCTTGTGAATGTAGTGAAATTTTAGTTGGTAATTTAGAAGGATTGTTGATGGTTTCTTTTAGGAGGTCCAGACTTTCTTTAGAGCTATTGATTTGACCCGTCGCTTTTTTTATGGCTTGCGTCAGTTCTTCCGTATTTAATGGTTTCAATAAATAATCAACAGCTGCAAATCGGAATGCCTTGATTGCAAATTCATCGGTCGCAGTTATGAAAATGACACTCGCATTTAGGTCCGGAAAAATTTCGAGTAAATCAAAACCAGTCCCATCTCCCAACATGATATCCAAAAACAATAAATCTGGTTGCTTTTCTCTGAGCAATTTCGCTGCCTCCACTACACTTTCTGCTTTACCAATAATCTCAATATCCGGAAAATTATTTTTGATGTCTTTCTCCAATACCTTCAAAGCATCCGGCATATCATCTACTAAAATTGCTGTGTACATACGTTGTTAGTAATTTATTTCAAGCGGTAAAATCAATTGAACTTTTGTGCCACCGACTTCCCCATTTTGCTTAATATCTTCGATTAAAATAGGATTATTTTTGAAATCTTTGGACAAACTTTTAATTCTTTTTTGGGTCACATCCATCGCCATAGATTGATGACCTTGTTTTGTTTTTTGATTTAATTTAGCAGATTTTGAACGACCGACTCCATTGTCCAAAATTGTACAAATCAATTGACGTCCCTTCACTTCAAAATCTACATTGATTGTTCCATTTTTATTTTTCAAATGACTGATCCCGTGAATGACCGAATTTTCGACAAAAGGTTGAATCATCATTGGCGGTAATTCGATTTCATCTGCATCAAAATCACTTGGCATTTTTATTTTAAAATCGAATGGCACTGTTTGACAAAATTGCTCCATTTTTAAATACTTGTCTAAGGTAGCACATTCTTCTGCCAAAGTTATTTTTTCGTTTTTGGAATTTGTCAGAATCCCTCTCATCAATCCCGCGAAGTTTTGAATTTGCACTCTCGCAATATCCGGTTTTTCGTTGACAACTAAGGACTGAATACTGTTTAGTGCATTAAAAATAAAATGCGGATTCATCTGTAGTTGTAATGCCTTTTGTTCTAGTCCGAGTAATTCATTTTTCAATTCCAACTGTGCTCTTTTTTCTGCTTCCTTTTTTTCGATTTTTGAAATGCGATACCGATAAAATAAATACATCAATAATCCTAATAAAATAACTGTCAACAATTGAAACCATTTGCGTTGCCAAATTGCTGGTTTGATTTTAAAACTGGTGGAAATCAAATTACTTTCTAATCCATTTTTACCAATTGCTTTTGCTAAAAACTGATATTTCCCAGCAGACAAATTAGTGTAATTCACCGACTCCACTTTTGATGGACGCGACCAATCTTTCTCCAATCCTTGCAACTTCCATTTGTAATATAAATTATTCGGATCATCTGGATGAATCGCTTTAAATTCAAATCCAATATCATTGTTATTATATGTAAATTTAGTGTTACTTATTAAAGAATCAGCCTCATTGAGTTGCTGTTTATATTTTGATTCTTCAATTGGATTGTACATTAAATTAATGCCTTTGAAATGAATTTTTGGCGGTGCAATTGAAAGTTGAGTACTTCCTGGCTTGTGTTTGCTCAACCCATTTAAAGTACCAAACCAAAGATTGCCATCACTATCTAAAGTAGCTGCATTGTGACAAGTTTCAATTCCTAAGAAGCCTTCATTTTTTCCGAAATGTTGAATATTTAAAACGACTCCAGAATTATTAAAACTAATTTTATCCACCCCGACTTCACTTCCTGCCCATAGATTGGATTCATCATCAAAAATGAGCAAATAAATATTATCACTCGTCAATTGTCGATGTTTTTGAATTTTGCTAAAACCAGTTTCCAAATCGTCGTAAGCGGCTGTATAAATCCCTTCACCTGCCGTTCCCAACCATATGTTTCCGTATCTATCAAAAGCAATGGAACGGATGGAAGTTTTGGGCAATTTACTCCCTTTTTCTACGGATACCACTCGCCCATTTTCAACATATCCTAATCCACCCAATTTTGTTGCTACCCAAATCCGGCCGGATGGATCTGTCTGCAAAGCTGTTACAAAAAGATCTGACAGGCCGTCTTTTTTATCCAAAACTTCCACTTGCAATCCCAAACTATCTAAACTTACAATCTTCGCCAATCCATTTGCATAAGTACCCACCCAAATATATCCACTGATATCTTGAATAACAGATTGAATCCAGTCACTCGGCAATCCATCTGCTTGTGTAAAATTGTGAAAACCCAATGTATCCAACATTACCAATCCTTCTCCATTGGTACTAAACCACATTCGACCTTGATTATCTTCGAAAATATCATTGCATTTTGTGTTGATATTTAAACTGTCAATGTTGGTGTAAATTCCAGTACTATCAATCAAGGTAATTCCTTCATCGGAGACGGACAACCAGATTGCACCGTCCTCCGTTTCCTCTACTGCATAGATGCGTTCTCCTGACAAACCATTTTCGCTATTGTAATGTTGGAAAAATTGTCCCAAATATTTAATAACACCTCCTCCCGACGTCCCAATCCATAAGTTACCCCATGCATCTTTAAAAACTTCTTGAACATTATTGTGGGACAAACCATCTGATTCATCCAAGTAAGTCCAAGTTGAATCTTGAAGATTATATTGAGCCATCCCCTTGTCTTGCGTACATGCATAAATAGTATTATCATCTAGAAAGGCACTTTGGATTCTCTTGAGTTTGGATTGGTTAAATTCCTGAAGTATTTTTTTGGATTCAACATTTATGCAAGAAAGCCCACCTGCAAATTGACTAATCCATATCGTCTCATTATCACCGATCTGCAAATCCTTCACATCATTTGAGAGCAATCCATTATTGATTGTGAGGGATTGAACGGCTTTGTTTTTATTGACAATAAATACTCCTCTGGATGTTGCAATCCACATTTTATCCTCAATTTTCAACATCGCATTTACGCGATTCCGATCTATAGTCCGGTTAAGCGTTTCTTTGGATAATGCTCCAGTATTTTTATTGAGTGCATGAATACCTTGGTGCGTCCCCAACCACAAAGTTGAATCATTTATTTGTGCAATCGTTTCAATTTTCAGACTATTTTTTTGAGACCAATTGATTTTGCTATGATCATAACTAGCAATCCCATTTTTAGTCGCAAACCAAATGGTGTTTTGCTGATCTTCAAAAATGTAGTTGATATAATTCGATGGCAATCCATCTTTGGAAGTTAATGTTTGAAAAGTGGCCCCATCAAATTTTGCCACGCCACCTCCCTGTGTTGCCATCCACAAATAGGATTTGCTATCTTGAAATATATCGTAGACTTGTGATTGTGGTAAGCCGTCTTGGACATTGTAGTTGATGAAGTTGTATTCTTGAGCGATGCTGGCTAGTCGGTGTAGTAGCAGTGTTAGGAGAAGTAGGTATTTTAGGTAATTTTTAATCGTTTTGGTTTTTTTATCGTTATTATTTGGATCTGAGGACGGGTTACCCACGCAACACACAAACAACAGTAGCCTTCCCATTTATCTTCAACACAACTCCACTATCCCGTAATTTACTTGTTATATTCCAACGAAATTTCTCGATAGGAATATTAAATCTATTAAGCAATTCCATCAAATCGGCTTGTTGCTTCACGAACGCTAATTTATCCTTTTCTGACTTAAAATCATTGTCTTTTTCATCTTTAGGGAGGATAACTTCCCATTCGATTGGGACATTGAATTTTTTAGAGAAAATACCGTCGATTTCGCTTTGTTGATTGGATAAAATAGCTAGCCAATCGATTTTTTCATTTGGGTAGCGCTTTTGAAATTGCTTTTCGATGTGTAAATCAGCCGGCTTGTATGCAGTCTTATAAAAAGCATAAAATGGTTCTAATTCTTTACTTTCGATTTCTCCATATTCATTTTCGAAATATTGAATAAAAAAAGAAGAAGAATGAATCATTGGTTGTTCGTTATCCATGCCTCCGAATGCCATTTGAAGTGCATCCATTAAATCTATATTTTGACCTAAACCACATGCTTTGATATTCATGGTTGAATTAGAATCTAGATATTGATCCGCAACAGGTATAAATGACCCATCGAATATTGAATTCAACAATGCATCTACATTTGTTCTTTCTCCTTTTGTAGAAATCGGCACACTCATACCAGTCCATTGATTACTGTGAACGACGATATTGATAGTTCCCCACTTGATATTATTTTCATTGGCTATTTTTTCAAGATAATCTCTAACTGCAATTAGTGATCGACAATCATCGATAAAATAATCTGTTTTCTCAGCCTTATTTAAAAGATGATATTTTTTGGCCAATTCATAATACTGATCTTTCATACTTTCATCTTCTCCTAAAATAAAAGTGATGGATTTTCTTTTTTGAGAATTTGGTTCATTTTGATAACAATTTGCACTCAAATTCAAAGAAAAGGCAAAACTTATTAAAAACACAAATATATTTTTCATTACATTTTTCATGATCCTCTTATTTTGATTTAGAAAAATGTCCACCACCGGAATTGGCAGTGGACAAGTACTCGGTTGTAACTAAACAAGTGTTATCTCAAAGGTGGCGGATTGCTTTATCTTAAAATTCCAGCCATAAATTTTTCTCACAAGTGTGCGTAAAGTAGAGATGGACAAAGGACTTCTATTTAGGATCATTACATTTTCGACATTGCCATCTTCGTCAACTTTTAGTTCAATTTTCAACCCTTTTAATTGTATTGGTGTAAACTCACTTTTCATTTTCTCAACCTCTTTCTGCAATTGCATCTCCAATAATTTAAATTCAATTGTTGAAAATTCTCCTTTCAAAACATCCAACAGGACATGTCGAACACTTTTTGCTGAATTTGTTATGGCTAAATCCGCTCCTACACCATAATTAGTTGTTGTATTACCTGAATAAGCAACCGCATTTGAATTTCCAATTGCACTGTTAGGTACTCCTTTTGGCAATGGCAATGGTTGTGTTACTTTTTGAGAAGGCGTATTTCTCGCCAATGCTTGAATCGCTTCAATCGCTATAAATGAAGTGTATGCTGTCAATAAATTATACTTCAATCCTAGATTCGTCACTTCTGCTACTTTGTGATCGTTTTTATCCAATTTGATATAATCATCCAACAACTGAATTCTTTTTCTTGCCCATAAGTAGGATAATGCTTTGTTGTTTTCATCCGCAATTGCATTTGCAGTGTTATAAACTGCTCGATAATCTTCAATTCCACTTACCCCGGTCAATTGAATTTCTCCACTTGGTCTCCCTCTGTATT
This sequence comes from uncultured Saprospiraceae bacterium, assembly GCA_937928575.1. GTDB lineage: Bacteria > Bacteroidota > Bacteroidia > Chitinophagales > Saprospiraceae > CALDGQ01. The sequence continues at coordinate 7,548 of CALFWW010000142.1, forward strand.
TTCCAGAAATCACAACTGGACGTTCTGCTAATACATCTGAAATATGAGATGGTTCCAAATCATAGACGTCAAATTCTCCCCAATCGATTGCGATATTCGTCAAAACTGGTGCAGCGATTAATTGTCTAAATTTTTCTGCTTGATCATTTGCTTCTGTCTGATCGGTGATGAATAATGGTTCTCCATTTCCAACATGTGCAATTCCTTCTATGATGGATCGGTTGACAGAACTTCCAATTCCAAATGAGAAGAAATTGAATTCACTATTGCTTTTTCTAATCAAATCATACACTTCGGTTTCGACACTTACATACCCATCAGTCACTACGATAATTGATCTCGATAAACCTTGTTCGCATTTTGGAAGATTGACGGTTCTCTCCAATGCACTCAACATATTGGTACCACCGCCACCTTGTCTTTTGGTCATCACTTCGATTGCTGCTTCAATATTTTCAGGAGTTGCATAAACTGATTCAGCTGAATATAATTGAGAAGCACTTGCAAATAAAACCACATTGAACATGTCATCATATCTCAAATTCCCCAATAAATTTCGCATCAACTTCTTTGTAATATCCAATGGAAATCCGTTCATAGAACCAGAAACATCGACTACAAAAACATACTCACGTTGCGGAATATCTTTGTCCAAAACTTTCTTTGGAGGTTGAACCGTTAACATAAAATGGTTTTCTTCTTCACCTTCGTATAGCATCAATCCGGAGTTGATATTTTTTCCTGCCAATTCGTATTCCAAAATAAAATCCCGGTTTCCTCCTTGATAATCTGATTCATCTAACATTACAATTGCTTCATTCAATCCATTGTAAGAAATATTCGTTTTGTGACTCGTACATCTTACATCTTGGATGGTCAAACCTGCTGATACATTCGCAGTAATATTGAAATCGTATAATGGCATCTCACCACTTTTCGTGTAAGGTACTGGTTGAGTTTCTCCGTTCGATGTATTTTCTCCATTATATCTCGGACCCACAACGGTTGGATAAACAAAAGTGTAAACTCCAGATTCTGGAATCATCGTTTCTGTATATTTCAAAGACACGGTAATTTGATCGCCCGGTAAAATATTTGCTACATTCATCGTAAAAACATTTGGTCGATTTTGCTCCAATAAAGAAGCTCGTTGTCCATTCTGTTTTGCTTTTCGGTATTCCTTTTTTGCTTTTGACTTCTCTTTCACTTTTGCTTTAATCACTTTTTCACCGACTTTCATTTCCATATCATAAACTGCTGCACGAGTAGAAGATGGAAAAACATAGATTGCTTCAATCACCCCTTCTCCAGTATTTTCATACACCTGATCAATCGTCACATCTGCGATCACTCCAACTATTTTGACAGCTGCAGCAGTGGATTTTAACGGTAATTGCTCGTTGCCATTTTCAGAAATTATTTTGAAATACGGACTTAAAGTTTTGTCATTTTGTTGTGCTTCCAAACTTGGAAAGATGCTTATAAATAAAGCCACCACTAACATTGATATTTGCATGATCTTTTTCATAATTGATAAATTTTGTTGTTTAATGAATGAATCAAATACAATTGCAAGATAAGGGCACATAAAGGTTGAATTCGCGCTACAATAGTGTGTGAAGTGGCTGAAGAAGTATTCGTAGTGGTTGGGATAGCATTCGTTTTTCCTGGGTCCTTAGGCATCTTGCTTAAGTCGATTTTTAAACTTATTGGAATAGCAAAAGGTTTGCTTGCGCTCCTTTGGAGCTTGATCGTTTATTCGTGTTTTCAAAGGGCGATGCCCTTAGTTTGTGATTTCACCCCTTTGGGGTAGCGTGTTGAAGAGCATTTTATAAAAAAAATATCGCTTCGCTTATTTTAGGTTGCCAACTGAAGAAGTTGGCAGCTACCTTAACGGATTTAAACCTATCTTTACCTCCACATTTACTTGAACCAACTATGAAAACGGACACTTCTTTTGATCAATTCGATCTACCTAAATCTTTACTTAAAGGGCTTGCTCTCTTGAATTTCAAGACCCCATTTCCAATACAAGAAAAAGCGATTCCAGTGATACTTGACGGCAAGGATATTTTAGGGATTGCAAAAACGGGTTCTGGTAAGACAGCGAGTTTTGTGCTGCCGATTTTAGCGAAGGTTGACAAATTAGGGGTTCCTGAAAACCGACATATTCAGTCATTGATATTGGTGCCGACTCGTGAACTGGCAGTCCAAGTTGGGGATGTTTTTAAGCGGTTTGAAAAATTTATGCCGCAGCCAATTAAAACGATGGCGGTTTATGGTGGCGTATCTATCAATCCGCAAATGATCAATTTACAAGGGGTTCGGATTTTGATTGCGACTCCTGGAAGATTATTGGATTTAGTGGATTCCAAAGCGATTCGATTTTCAAGACTTGAAGTATTGGTTTTAGATGAAGCGGATAAGTTGCTGAATATGGGTTTTCAAGATGAAATAAATCGCATCCTTTCTTTATTGCCTCAACAAAAACAAAATCTTCTTTTTTCAGCAACCCTAAATGATAAGGTTCAAAATATCACTTCATTGTTATTGAACAATCCTGAAGTTATAAAAATTGAATCCGACGAAAAAGAGACTCCTTTAATTCAACAAAGTGGTTACTTCGTTTCTGAGGAACGGAAAGGTCCTTTGCTCCGATATTTGATCAAAGAAAAAAAGATGGAGCAAGTACTGGTTTTCACTTCAAGTATTTATAAAGCCAATACGGTTGCTGATAAATTGAGAAAAAACGGAATTAAAGCAGAAGCAATTCATGGGAAAAAGAGTCAAGGTGCAAGAAGTGAAGCTTTGAAGAATTTTAAAAATGGTTCACTTCCTGTTTTGGTCACTACGGATTTATTGTCTAGAGGAATTGACATCGCTTTTCTACCTTATGTTATTAATTATGAGTTGCCTCGTTCGCCGAAAGATTTCATTCATCGTATTGGACGTACCGGTCGTGCCGAAAATCCTGGCAATGCGATTTCACTGATTACTCCGGATGAGTTGCATCATTTTAAAGTGATTCAGAAAAAGATGAAGACTTGGGTGGAGATGGTGGAGAGTGCGGGGATGGAATTTTGATGGGGGACGTGAGCTCGCGGAACCCATCCCTGTATCGACTTTGGTCGAACGTCCCTTCCCTTTTCAAAAAATGACTTTTTCAAAAAAGGAAGGGGTATACGCGGGGAGTGCGTGGGCATGCGTGCTCCCCGCGTCTTCTCCCTTCCTTTTTCAAAGAAAAGATTTTCTTGGAAAAGGGAAGGGACGTTCGACGATAGTCGATACAGGGATGGGTTAGCCGTCAACCATCTAGCATCTCAACAAAATTCATTACCTTCGGCATTAGATATTTTAGCATACA
>CALFWW010000143.1 GCA_937928575.1 uncultured Saprospiraceae bacterium
CAGCCAAATTTATTTGGCAAAGCATGCCGCCTGGCAGCCACGTGCAAAATCCCTAGCGTCGGTCTTTAGCCGCCTCCAAAAGAAGGTTCAAAAAAATCACTATTATAGAACTTTAAGCGATTAGTTTGAGAAGCCTTTAAGGATTTTTAAACTTAAATTTTTTAATTCCTTAATTTTAATTCATGAGTAAATTTGATTTCAAAGAAATTCTCGGCAAGCGATTAATGGGTTTCAGAAGCAGTTTTTGTCGAGTCAATGTTCAAAAAAATATAGTTGAATATCGTATTGCTTATTCAAGTGTTATTTTATTTTCAGTACAAGAAAAAGTAACCCCTTTTGCACGAGCATATTTAATAGAAAGCAAGTGGAGGGAAGTTGACAATGGTGGAGATGATTTTGAAATTGATGTTAAACCGTTTGGGGATAAATATAGATGGGCAAGTCTTGAAGACAGATTCACAGATAGGCCTTCTTCAATTTCTATTGCTGGATTTGTAGTATCCTCAGTAGACATCTACGGATATAACACAAAATTCAATTTGATAGCGCCAACACAACATATCTTACACTTAAAAAGTAGAGATGGTCAAGAATTAATAATCAAACCTGAAAGTAGTGGGATGGGATTGTTGGTTTCTTTGGCTCCTCAAACTTATGACTCAGTATTCAAGAATGGTCCTCAGAGCGAATATGTTTATCATGTAAAAAAGTTTTAAAAACGATAAAAAAGGAGTTCGAAAAATAAGCTACAATGAAATCTTAAGACTAGACTTTATAGAAAAAGATGGAGAAAAAATCTACCAACTAAAATTAGAAAACCGTTAATGTAACAGCCAAATTTATTTGGCAAAGAATGCCGCCCGGCAGCCCTACTCAGTATACGTCGCGTTCCAAGAATTTATTATCTTTGAAAACACACAAATACACATCCAAACAAATTGTTATAAAATGAATAAACTACTCACGCTAATTTACTTTAATTTTCTCTTTATCGGAGCGATCTACAGCCAAGTTATGATTTCCGATGTCATCAAAGGAGAAATTCTATTGGGGCCAAAAAATGTCAATGCTCAAAATGAAGAAGTAGCTACCCGTTATTTTTCCAAGATTGAGGCTTTTAAAAATCAACTCAATACGGAACAAGAAAGTTTAATAATCAAAACCAAAGCACTTCAGGGAAAAAAGAGACTTCGTAAAAATGATAAGGAACTAATAAATGAATATCAACTTCAATTATCGAAATTGCAAGTTGAAGAAGATTTGGTAAATAGTCTGTTGGCCGATTGGATGCGAACCATAAAAAGGAATAAGTTATTATTTGCACTATCGCTTTTAGAAGAGGATGATTGTTTTGAAGTCAATACCAATAAAGGAATCTACTTAAATAACGCGGTAGAGATTAACAAGATAAACCCGCCTAATCAAAAATATGAAGCTTTTATTCCGATAAGTTCATTTGAAAAAAAGGTGGAAAAGGGCAAATGGGTAAGGAAAAAGAAATCACCTAATTGTTTTTCACAGAATCCAGATGACTGCTACGTTGCCTGTTATGAAAAATACGATGTAAAAATAATCACCTATTTAATTGAAGACATGGAAGGGAAGATGGTCGAATTGGATGCCGAACCATTAAATATGAAATGTACTCAAAGCAGCGAAATGTGCTACATCGTCAACCCCAGAAAAAATAAAGCCTTGTCTTTGCAGCTAACTTCAAAAATGACTGGAGAAGATTTAGAAATCATTGGTCTGAAAAAGATTGCTTGTGCTGATGATTAACTTGTTAGATGAAAATTCGTAATAATAATGTTATTACCAACCAGTTGAGTATTTACTTAGAACTATAAACTGAGTCATAAAAAATGAAAGAATACCATTTTTATTTAAGAATTTTCGTTAACGGGAATCAAGCCATGTCCTCATTTTTTATGAACGAAAAAATAAATTCTTTAATTCATATTATTGATCAACTCGGACATAGCAGAGGTGAATTGCTTTCTTTTAAGGAAATGCTTAAAGATGGGGTTGCTAAAGGTCAAAGAACATTTGTTGGTTATAACGATTTGAGTACTTATGTAAATAAAGAAACAATCGAAATTGGTCGTAGTGGGTTTAAAAGAAAAGACTATCAGTCCGTCGATACTACAAAGGTATTTGAATATATCGATGAAGCCGTTGAGTTTTTGGATATGTACAATGCTTGTGGAGTGCCTGGGATAATCCCGACCTCCAAAAAAGAAGAGTTAGTTATTGTGCCAAAAGAATTTGTAAAAAGTGAATATTGGGAACATCAGGATAAGCTAAAATCAATAAAATGATTCAATTCAATGGATTAATAAAAAATGATGCAATTGATCTCATTAAAGAATGTAATGGATTTAGACTTCAAGGTATCGTTCTACAACGAGGGATCATAAAATCCACAAATGCTTTTTCATTAAGTGCATTTGATAGGTTTGCGATGTCATTTATAATTGAAAAAAAAGTTAGGCATATCATTTTTAGTAATCAAACTTATAAGCCTCATCCCCTTATTTGGGAACATAATGTTGTAAATATTCAAGTTATAGATGAACAACACAAGCCATTACGAGAGAAAATGATTCGTCCAAGTCATGGATTAGATTCAACTTTTGATGTAAGCATTTCATGTTTTGAAAAAGAAGCGACATTGAAAAAAATTGTTGCATATGGAAATCAAGTCGAAGGAACTTTCTCGTTTTGCTATCCAGAAATAACTACAGAAGAATTTCAGGAATCAAATTTGACTGGGACAGAATTTGTCAAAGTGGATTCTATTGAACTTTTAGAGATCTATTTGAATAATAATTCCAAAATATTTATAGTAGTAAGGGAGCATGGATTTGATTTTGAGATTAATTCTGAAAAAAATGTTGATGCAATTATCAAAGAATATTTTGACGATAGATTTAATTTGAAGATTCAACATGTAATAAGTAAATGATCGAGTACAAATTTGCAACTGATATTATAGAGAATTTAGAATCGGTTTTAAGTGACGCTATAATCAATAATATTTTCTTACCTGCAGCTGGTATTGTTTATGGAAATGTTTTAAAAATTCATTCTGGCAAATGGCTGGTAATGCGGACGCAAAAAGGAAAAAGATATTTTGAATTTTCATTTTCTATAAAACCTCTTTATGAGATAAATTTGACTGAGCCAATAAAAGCTGAATTAAAGCAACTTGATGAAGCTCCTAAAAAAGCAATTGGAACTACTTCATTGAATATTGAAAATTTTGAAGTGAAATCTATTCAGTTTGAAAACAGGAAAATTGAATTGGATGAAAAAGTAGTTGAAACGATTAGCAACCTGCAATTACTTTCCAAAGATGAAAGATGTATAAAGATTGACTTTGATACTGAATCTCCAGGTGGCTTTGTTATTGAAGTAATTGAATAGGGTTGAATTTTAAATTAGTAGTTTCATTTTATTGAAAATTTATACCAATGATTAGATTTATTTTTTCTTTTAGTGCATTTTTCTTATTAGTATCATCTTGTACAGATAATGAAGTTGCTATACGAACTACAGTCATCATGAAAAATACAACAATATATTTACAGATTACAAATGAGTATGATTGTGATAAATATCTTGTTGAACTTCATCATGGAAGTGTTGAAAAAAAAGGTACATGCATTTACCAAGTAAATTATTTGAAAGCGAAAGGTGGGCAATCCTTATCTAAAGATGGGAAACTTTTAAAAGATCGGAGTCCACAAGCAAATAGTTTTGTTGAGTTTTCAATCGACGGTGAAGAAATTCGTAAGATCAGCTACAACGAAATCATGAAACTAGATTTCATAGAAAAAGATGGAGAAAAAATTTATCAACTAAAACTTGAATAATTTACTATTTAAAAAACTGAATCTAAAACCGATGATAAAATTAACTCTAGGCAATGGAGCTTATAGAAATATACGCGCTGAATTTTCAGGA
>CALFWW010000144.1 GCA_937928575.1 uncultured Saprospiraceae bacterium
AGAATTCGTTAGAGGAGTTCCTTTGAAATCATATGAAGCTGAAAGAGCCATTCAACCTAGATGCTGTATCCCTTGGAATTCAAGCACACTCGGTTCTAGATTCAGAAATTTACTTCTTGATTATACTTCGATTGATTGGGGAGCGGAACCAATCGATATCTGGGGAGAATCTGGAAATGAAAATTCTGGATACAATCCAATTGATGTTGAAGGGCTATCAGGCATGCAGGAAGAAATGTTTGAAAATTTAGTCAGTCAATTTGCTTTATTTAATGAGTTTTCGTTTGAACAACTAGTACATACAATCAATATTAATTGTTTAGATGCCGATAATTTTGATGAGTGTGCTCAGCAGAGTTTGGATGCACGTCGAAGGTTAGCAGTAAGAATGTGGTTTCTCAGTTTAGATGTTGAATTTTCAGAAGATGTTAATTTTTTGGATTATATAAATTGTGTAACTTTTGATGAAACGGGAACTGAATCTGTCAATGAAGATTGTATTATATCTGAATATACGCATTCTGATGAGTTATCTAATTTGATTTCTTTTATTGCCGATTATGAATTAGAAGGACTAGTTGATTTATCTGGGCTAATAGGCAGTTGTGAGGATTGCGCTAACCAAAGAGATTTTAATGAGCATGCTGTTATTGCACTTACTGATAACCTTGAAGATTGTGCGAACTATGATTTTATTTGGTGTAATGATTTAGAAAATAGTCCTACTGGAATCTGTCCTGAAACATTTAAAGTGACTTCCGTTGGTACTACTTATAGCTGTGATGTGTCAGCTATTTCATTTAAGTATGCGGGTCTTGTTAATCGGACGATGTACATTGGAGATCTTTGCATTTCAATACCAAAGAGGGATAATTTAGAGCAAAACATAACCGAATCACAAGCTGCCGATTTATTAGCTCAAGTATGGACTGAAGCCCAATGGATTACAGAGGTAGAGTTTGTAGCAACAAATCATACTATGCCTCAACCGACTTATAGGGGTTTATTTGTGACAAATTTTGGACTACGAATGGGGGCTTATTTCTCAGGCTCGGTTAGTATTGGATCTATGAGTGTTAGCAATTCAGCTTGTCCTGGAACATTACCAGTAGGGAAGCCTGTATACAGTATTTTTTGTCAATAAATAGGTAATTTTAAATATCTTGAGTGTTGACGAATATTTAAATTTTTGATTTTGCATTATCTTTTAACAAGTATTAAAAATCATGTTAATTATATATTTCTGCATAATGAGTTTAATCCCTAAAAATCAAGTTAATAGTATATTGATTTCTGAGAACATTAACAGCATAATCAATTATTATGTAGAAGAGCATGATATTCTACATGAGAAGATTAGTATTTATTGCGAGTTGAGTTTAGATGAATTTGAAACTACATTGGAATACCTCAAGAGCAATATGCCAAATACAAAATTTGAATATGTTGAATTGAATAAAGATTTCAATAAAACTTGCCAATTGACTGATTTTGATTTGAGCATAATAATACCTCAAAATATATTTACAAATAAAGCCGAAATATATGAATATAATTTTCAATCACACTTAAAAAATATTTTCGGTAGAATGACCTTTGAAAAAGATTTAAAAAGCAAAAAAATCACTGTAAAAAATCTTCAGTTTGTTACAACCTCTATAGGTGAATAGATTTTTAATTAGCTAAGCAAAGCCATTAACTGAGTATCTGCAAGAGTGGGTACTCAGTTTTTAAATTTACTGATTGAATTTGTATTTTTAAACTGATAAAGCCTAAACTGTTTTTATTAAGAAAAAATTCATGTGTGTATATTGTTAATAATTATAAGATTTTCAAACCCTCAGAATGAGCTTTTTCAAACAAGTCAACATTTTATTTGCAATAGTTTTTGCAGTCAGTATGTTAACTATTGTGTTTACGTTTACAGATTTTAATTGTATTTAAAATTGGTCCTAAAAAAAATTTACTTTCCATGATTAAAGCTATTTTATTATCCTTTGTTGGAATGACATATTCGTTTGAAATAACAATAACAAATCAATTTATTTATCAAGAATACCAAGGTTTAAATGAAAATAGTTATACGATTTATGACTTGAATGCATCAAAGACGCATGTAATTCAAGGGGATAAAAAAATAAGGACAATTTCAAACACAGAATGGCATAAGGATAATTGGGTATTAGAGTCAAAATCATTGGTTAATCAAAATGTTGAGAAAAATCTGATTTATCTCGGATGTGATTGTAAACTTTTAAAAGAAGATTGGGAGGTTAATATTCCAAAATTGGATTCAGTTCAAATAATCCATTATTCATACCATTGCAATTTAAGCTCACTATGTGAATACCTTGACTTAGATCCAACTTCTTTAAACGTCTTACCTCAGTTTAAAAATTTGATTGAGACCCATCCGTTTGAAGTGGCAAGATGGACTATGTATCCTACAGGTAAATTTCATATTAGTCCTCCTTTAGAAAAGATTGAATTTACCGAGATTAAAGATTACGACTTCATTGCAGAACTTCTAGAAATTGATACTTTAAAATCTGAGTAATTATGAATTAACAAATTAAAAAACTGATTAACGACTCAACTTGTGTCGGTACTCAGTTTTTTGTTTAATTAATTTTAATAATGAGCTTTTTCAAACAAGTCAATTTATTATTCTTATTTGTTTTAATGGCCAGCAGCATATGGATCTCAATTACTTCCCCCGCCTTAAAAAGAAGTCTATATTTTAATATTATATTGAGTATTCCATTTTATTATCCTCCCTCTTTAATATGGATACTTATATACACCATTGCAGGTAAAAGGTTGGAAAGAATGGGAAACAGCAAGATCGCCTCACTGTTAGTGGTGACAATTATATTGGTGGCTATTATTATGTGCCTCCATTATTTATTCTCATTTCCAACTTATTTACCTGTCTTTTTAGTTCTCGTTTTCTGTTTTGCAACTTGTGGGATAAAATTATACATTCCAAAACAAGAATTAGGAAATGAAGATATTTTGGATGCTGGCTTAGATTAATACATGCTTTAATCGATCTACGTAGGAACTGAGTATCTGCAAGAGTGGGTACTCAGTTTTTTAATTTAATTGCATCGCGTGCAAAATCCTTTCTACAAAGATTAATCGTTCAACCCATTTTCTGCCTAAGTCTTTGAAATTACTAAAATCATTTAGTAATTGTTTTC
>CALFWW010000145.1 GCA_937928575.1 uncultured Saprospiraceae bacterium
GATATTGGACAAAGCAGGATTGCAAGGAGCGGGTGTACTTTACTATCGTTTGGAAACTGCAGCGAATACTGCGACTAAGAAAATGACATTGATTCGATAGGCCGAAAGGCCGTTGTCCGCTATCCGTTGTCCGCTGACGACATCACGTCTAAATATGTGAAAACGTTCAACGGACAATGGAAAAACGGACATCGAACACGAATCAATAAAGAATAAAGATATACTTCGAACCTATATCTTTTCATGGGTAGCGGTGCTTACGACAGTAGGCGCCGCTTTTTGGGTGTGTTTCTTTTGAATTTACACACAACCAAAACAGGTATTTTTGATAATGAAATTACACCAATGTCATGATCGTATTTATATTGTTGTAATAAAATCTACAAGAGTTGATCAACATCAATTCTTTATTAAATCGAAAATTAGAGTGGTTGTTACTCGGATTCGATGAATTAAATTTCTACAGATCGTATAGATTTAAATAGTGTGTTTTATTCTTCCTCGATTACTTCCAATTTAGTAACGAAGAAAAATTCTACAGACTTAGGATTGAAACGAATATTTGAAACATTCGAAGGTTGGCTGGAAAGTACAACAGGAATGGTATTATTTTGACCGTCTAAAACAACATCTTTTAAATTGACTTCAGCTTGAAAATCTTTGAAACTGATTTTATCATAGTCGTTTAGACTGACTTTACAATCCAGTTTTATTTTATTTGGAAAGATCTTCAAACTGTCAGGACCATTGGTAATATGAATGGGGATAAACAAAGACTTCTCTGTATATTGCTCAACTTCTAATTGGACATTTATTGTATTTGGGGAAAAAGTAACGACCTCATCTCCTTCCAATTCACTAAAAGATTTAAGGTTTACATCTAAAGTTGTTGAGTTTTTTACCCCTTTCAAATCAATGACTTTGGTTTCCCATTTTGTAATCTGGTCAATTAAATTTTCAGGTCCTGATATCGTCACACTGTCGGGAACTAGCTTCACAGATTTTAAAAAATACTGGTCAACTAATTTAATTTTTTCAACAAGTTCGACTGGAATTTTCTTTTGAAATTGTTCTTCCAAAGTGACATCAAAATAAGAGATGTTGATGTCGTCGATTGTTACGTTATCTGGATTTTGTTCTTTAATCAAATCAATGATCTGATCTTTTGTGAAGTGACTGGACCTTCTATTTTGTACTTCAATTTGTACGTCATTCAACTGCTTATTTCTCAACAAATCCCATCCTGAACCCTCATATAATACTTTGATTGATTTAGGCAATGCCGAGGTCATGACTCTGCCAGGAGGGATTTCGTATTGAAGTGCAACCTCACCTTCTGATTGGAAAGTTTCAGACATTTTATTGGTCAACCAGAAAATCAATGCGGCCAAAATGCAAAGCACAAGGATCGCTCGATCTGTTTTTAAGTATTTGAGTATATCAGCTTTTGACAGGTTCATTCAATGCGGCTGTGACAGATTCTGTCATTTCTTTGGAGATAGAATTTTTTGTAACTTTAATAAAGGTTTTTGTATCAATTTGCAACGTAACTGTATGTTCGTCCATCTTATTGATTCGACCAATGATACCACTAGCAGTTACTACTTCATCTCCTTTATCAATATTGTCGACAAATGTTTGTTGTTCTTTTTGTTTCTTTGTTTGAGGGCGAATCAAGAAGAAATAAAACACAAAAATGATCATGATTAATGGCCACGATTGCATCAATGCTTCTGGAATTCCTGCTTGCAAAACAATTGTTAGTAAATTCATAGTCCGTCTTCTTTTAGTTTAGTCTTATTTTGGCGTTACAAATCCAACTACATAAAGTTTTGTTTCCTTCGGATACGTGTTGGCTGTAATAGTGATCTCTTTACTCTGATTTTTTGGTTTTGATTTGGTGTCAAATTTTACGGGAATCGTGCCACTTTCACCTGGTTCAATAGGTTCTTTTGGCCATTTTGGAACTGTACATCCACAAGTAGATCGAGCATCGGAAATAATAAGAGGTATTTTGCCTGTATTCTTAAATTTGAAAACATGATCAACAATATCCCCTTCTTTTACAGTGCCAAAATCATGTTTCATTTCCTCAAACTGGATTTTCGCAACATTGATCGTATCTAGTTCTCCTCCAAGCGTAATTGGGTTTCGAATAATGTCGGCATTACTAGTCGTGCCGTCTGATTTTATACCCTGAATCATTTTTCCTGGGCGAGCTTGGTCAGATGTACAAGCACCGAAAATAAAAACCAGCAAACAGATTGAAAATAGTTTATTCATCACTGCACAAAACTAATATTTTTAACCTAAAAAACGAAATTGGAAAACTACAATGAATTCTTTAAAATAATTACCTTTAATGACTCATTTTCAACTACTTATAATTATATTTTGATGAAGATTTTTTTGATTGGGTTCATGGGTGCTGGCAAATCGTTTTTCGGAAAGCGATTGGCTGCCAAACTTAAAATGGATTTCATCGATCTGGATAATTTTATTGAGGAAAATGAAGGTCAGTCAATCTCCACTATTTTTGAAAATAAAAAGGAAAAAGGATTCAGGAAAATTGAAAACCAATATTTGAAAATTTTGTCAAAAAAAACAAACACGGTTATTGCTTGTGGTGGTGGTACTCCCTGTTTTCACAACAATATGCAGTGGATGAATAAAAATGGATTGACCATCTATTTAAAATCTTCTAATAATTTGCTATTTCAACGATTGAAAAAAGGTAAAAGGAATCGACCCCTATTGAAGGATTTATCAGATAGTGAATTGAAACGTTTTATTAAAATTAAGGTAGCAGATAGGACAGGTGATTATGAAATGGCAAAATATTCGGTTTATCAGCGGGTGGGGGATATACGGTATTTGGAGAAATTGATAAATGTAGTTGCTTTGTTGTAATATCCATCCTCTAAGCCGGAGGACTCGGGATTAGAGGATGGATATCAAATATAAAAAAAGAGCCAGTAAACAATCACCAGCTCTCTCAATTATAAATTTTTATTATTAATCCTAATGCACCAAATTCTCCAACATAATCACAAACCCATCATGTTTTTTACGCTTCAATTTCTTTAAAGAATTTTTTGCATCGATCTTATTCGCATAAGGTCCAACGATCACTTTATATTTCGTTTTTCCATCTTTCTTTTGTTCTACGCTGATCATGACTTCATCAAAATTACTTTCTTGCAATTGAGCAACCAATCGCATTACATTTTTATAATCTAACAAAGAAGACACTTGAACTCCGAAACCTCGTTTTGCAGGACGATTTAATTTGATAGCATATAAATCATAATCACTGTAATTTTTACGAGTCACTCTTTCAGCAACAACCGTCTCATAAGCAACCGGTGTCTCTTTTTTTACTGGTTGAGTTGTTGTTTTTTTAATAGGCATTTCCTTTTTCGCAATCGGCTGACCTTTTTCGATATTGAATTCATCTTTTTTAGAATTTCCTTTTTCAGTTAGCACTTCCTTTTTTGGGGTAGGTTTTTTGGAAACCGTCGCGGGAGGAGCAGGTGGTGCTGCAACTTTCTTTCTCAATAATTCTACTTTAACCTTTGACTCTCCAATTTTCACAATTCCCAATTCCTTTGCAGCAATTCCTGATAAGTCAACAATACGACCTTTGATGTAAGGACCCCGATCATTTACCCGTACTTCAATAGATTTATTGTTATCTAATCGAGTCACTCGGACAATAGATCCAAACAATAAAGACTTGTGAGCACAGGTCTTTTTGTTCTTGTCATACAATTCACCACTGGCTGTTTTTTTACCATGATATTGATCTGCATAGTAAGATGCCATTCCAAATTCCTGCGCCATAGTGGTAAACGCAAGCATAGAAAATGTGATGGATAAGAAAAATTTGATTGAAATTTTCATAGCGTTTTATGTTTTATAGTGTTGCTAGTTCATTCAAAATTAGCGATTAATACATTAAAAACCAACCTTCTATGTATCACATTAGAACAATTACAGCTGTTTTTTTGTACTTTTATTATGCTTTTTAAAATGAGTTTGTAAAATGAGTAAGCACGGAAAAGTATTGGTTGCAATGAGTGGTGGGATTGATTCCACGGTCGCCGCGATGATGATGCACGAACAAGGATATGAAGTCATAGGTATCACCATGAAAACATGGGACTATGCCAACTCGGGTGGATCTTCCAAAGAGACCGGATGTTGCAGTTTGGATTCTATTAATGATGCCAGACAAGTATCGGTCGATAAAGGATTTCATCACTTCATTTTTGATATTCGGGAAGAGTTTGGTGATTATGTTATTGATAATTTTGTGGATGAATACATGGCTGGAAGAACCCCAAATCCTTGTGTATTATGCAATACACATATTAAGTGGAGCGCTTTGTTGAAAAGAGCCGATGCCTTGGATTGTGAATTTATTGTTACCGGTCATTATGCAAAAATCGGTGAACACCTGGATCGAAAATTTATCATCAAATCAAAAGATACGCACAAAGATCAGTCTTACGTTTTATGGGGATTGTCTCAAGAATGTCTAAATCGATCGATGTTTCCATTAGGTGATTTTACAAAACCTGAGGTAAGACAAATGGCTTTTGATTGGGGCTATACCGATCTCTCAAAAAAAGGGGAGAGTTATGAAATTTGTTTTGTGCCGGACAATGATTATCGTGGATTTTTGAAAAGAAAAGTTGAAGGCCTGGAGGAAAGGGTCGATGGTGGATTATTTGTCAATAAAGATGGTGAAATTCTTGGTAAGCATAAAGGATACCCATTTTATACCATTGGACAAAGACGTGGATTGGGTTTAGCTTTTGGTGAGCCGATGTATGTCACTGAAATTCAACCAGAACAAAATAAAGTGATACTTGGTACAATGGACGAATTACTCCGAAATGGCATGACAGTCGGTCAAATCAACTCGATGAAATATCCAGAAATTCCGGATGGTTTGGAAGCAGTTACTCAAATTAGATACAATGACCCAGGTACTTTGAGCGTTCTTAAAAATGATGGTGCTTCGGTGGGCGTAGAATTTTATGCCAATGTAAAAGGAGTTGCACCCGGACAATCTGCAGTTTTCTATGAAGGTGATCATGTGATTGGAGGAGGCTTGATACGAAGCGGTCGCAAATTTTAAACCTTTCCCTCTATTACTTTTAAATCTCAATCTCGAACGATGAATAAAATTTCAACTTTTTCATTTCTATTACTTTTATTGATGTTGGCTACAAACTTCGGTTGCAGTGAATCTACTGTTATTGAGGATTTGGACGAAGTCGTACAAGGCATCGAATATTTTCCATTGGAAATTGGAAAGTTTATTTCCTATCAAGTGGATTCTACTATTTTCGATGTGGATGGAAATTTAACCGCAGTCATTAATACAACTTCATTTTTGAAAGAAGAAGTTTCAGATACATTACGTGATAATGAAGGAGATTTGGTGTACAGAATCAAGCGTTACGTCAAATCTAACATGGAAGACCCGTGGGTGACCAAAGATATTTGGGTTTCAAAAAGAACTGAATTTCAAGCAGAGCGTGTGGAAGAAAATTTACGATTTATAAAAATGGTTTTCCCTTTGGCAGAAGCCGCAACTTGGAATGGTAATCTATATATTGACGAACGTACAGTCATCCCAATTGCAGGAGAAAGTATGGAAGTCTTTAAAAATTGGTCATCTGAATTGACCTTGTTAGGGCAACCAGCAAATGTCGCAGGTCAGTTTTTTGAAGATGTCACCACGATTTCTCATGCAGATAGTGAAAACTTAATTGAACTCCGACAGGTGACTGAGAAGTATGCAAAAGGTATTGGTTTGATTTCAAAAGAAATGTGGATTTTGGATACTCAAGATATTGCTCCGACCGATCCATGGGAATTGAAAGCGGAGAAAGGCTATATTCTTAAGCAAACGATTATGGACCACAATTAAATTCCAACTCGCTCTTATGGGATTCATTTCTATCGGCCATACTTTAAAAACTTTTGGTGTCAAAGGGGAACTTAAAATTGAGGTGAATCCTTCTTTTTTACCCGACCTCGAAAAAGCACCGGCTGTTTTTTTTCTGGAAAAAGGTAAGCACTTACCCTATTTCCTCCAATCTGTAAAACCTGGTAATCACCCTGTTATTTTATTGGAAGATATTTCTAGTAAAGAAGCAGCACACCGTTTCAACTCCAAAGAAATTTTTCTTAGAGCAGCAGATATTGATCCTGCTCATCTTGAAGTGGATGAATCTAATGATTTGATTTATGGTCAATTAATTGGTTACACGATTATCGATTCGGCTCAGGGTAAAATCGGTGTCATTGAAAATATCGAAGCATATCCACAACAGGAAATGGCATCCATGAAAAAAGGAGATGACTTCATTTTGATTCCTTTAAATGAGCATTTTATTTTGGAGATTGATAAGGAGAAAGAGGAAGTTTTGATGGAATTACCGGAAGGATTAATCTAAGTTAAAGACAGGAATTCAATTAAAAATAGACCGTTACGACGTGAGCTCGCGTAGCAACGATCAATTTATAATTTATAATTTTCAATTTCCCCCGCGTCGCTTCGATCTATTTTAAATTTTTAATTTTTATTCCCCAAAGGAGGCTATCTCCAAATCACAACATATCCAGAAAAAATTCGTCCATCAGGCAATGCTAAATAATAAAAATAAGTGCCGTCTGGTAGTGGAATTTGTTTCCAAGTTCCATCCCAATCATTTTTGTAATCTTTGAATTGGGCTACTTGATTACCCCATCTATTGAAAATAGTTAGCTCGTTTCCAGGATTATTTTCGATATTAACAATTGTAAACGTGTCATTTGTTCCATCTTCATTTGGTGAAAAACCATTGTGGATAATAATATCGGTACATAATATTTCAACACAAATATTGGCAGTATCAATCGCAATTCCATTGTTAATAAAATAGCTGAAGGTATCTATTTGACCACAGTTATTTTCATCAGGTATGTAGTTGACACTCCAATCGAATTCATCAATTACAGCAGTACCTAAATTTGGTTCAATTACAAAACCAATATCCATTAATTCACCATTGAGAATATCATTTTTCAAAACATTGACATTGGTAGATGCGCTCACTGTAATATCTACACACTCATCAAATGCGACTGGAGGAAGATCAGCAGGCACAACATCAATAATAACGATGATGGTATCGCAAATCATATTTTCATCGCAATAGACAACACATAGACTGTCAATTCCTTCAAATCCGGTTGGTGCTTCAATGGACAAACATGGGATGTCGTCGTAAATTAAAGTGACATTTTCTGGTTCTTCACATAATTCTACTGTTGTAATCGTACCAGGTAAAGTGATGAATTCATGAAGGCAAGTATCAATCGGATTTTGCTCGTCTATTGTTATCGTAATGGTATCAGTGCAGACAGTTGGGTCTGACAGAATTGCTTGTGTCGTGTCGGTACAATTCGTTCCTTCATTTTGGATTACAATATTATAAGTGCCTGCGCTTAGATTTTCAAAATATGGATCGGCATCAAAATTCAATCCGCCATCGATACTATATTGAAGTGTGGTCGTATCATAGTTAATCGCATTGACAACCAAGCTGCCATCTGCGAAATTACAAGCAGAAGGATTGATGATTGTAATTCCATCAATTATTGGTGCTTGCTGTGACTGTAGAATCAAAGGATTTTGCAAATAGCCTATTTCACACATAGAGGCAGTATCGCGAATCATAACATGGTATACACCGCTCGCAATTGATTCAAAAATGTTTTCAAATTGCCACGTTATACCATTGTCAATACTGAATTCAAAATTCGGACTTGGAGCTAATGGTATGATTTCAATAATTCCGTTTGGATCAACACAATTGGTGATAGGAGTGAGGATGACATCCGAAATAACCAAGGCACATTCATCGTCGACACAATCAATCAGTCCATCACCATCATTATCAATTCCATCATCACAAATTTCAGAACAGATTGGATTGATAACCGCAACTGGATTGTTAGTATAAGTATTTAGACATCCACTACTCAAGTTCCTGACAACAATATCATAATATCCAGGCGCTAAATTGGTAAATAGGGAATCCGTTTGGAAGGAAACACCATTGTCAATGCTGTATTCAATACTGTCACCGCTAAGTAAAGTTGCTTCGATGGTGATAGTACCATCCGTATTGCCAATTGGACAAGTTGGAGTTTCTGTAATTATATTGTTAAATTCTGGAATACAATTTTGATCGTCGCAATCTGTTAGGCCATTAGCATCGTTGTCGATTCCGTCGTTACAAATTTCTGGACAAATCGGCATGGTTAATACAACTGGGTTATTGCTGTAGTTGATGAGACAACCACCTGCCATATTTCTAACCATAATTTGATAATCACCCGCCATTAATCCAGTAAAAATAGAATCCATTTGAAAAGTTAATCCACTGTCAATACTATATTCAAGTGTATCTCCACTTCCGACGGTGCCATGAATGGTAATCGTGCCATCTGCATTTCCTATGACACATGTTGGTTCTGTAGATGTAATGTTGCTTATTGTAGGTGTGCAATCGGTGTCGTCACAATCTGTTAAGCCATTGCCATCATTATCAATTCCATCATCACAAATTTCCGGGCAAGTTGGCGTATTTAGTATCACCGGATTTCCAACATATGCTTTAATGCAATTTCCTAATAAACTCCTGATTTCAATATTATAAATACCTGAAGCTAAGTTCGTAAATATACTGTCAGATTGGAAACTTGCGCCTCCGTTTATACTGTATTCTACCGCATTTAGAGTAGCAAATGCAGAGATATTTATCGTACCATCATTGGCATCAAATGGGCAGTTTGGTTCTGTGAAAGTAACTCCATTTATATTTTGAGGGCAATCCGGGTCATCACAATCGATCAAGGTATCACCATCATTATCAATACCATCATCACAAATTTCAGGACAATCAGGATTGAATAATCTCACTGGATTGAATGGGAATGCGGTAATACATCCACCAGATACATTTCTCACTTTTATTTTATAATCACCAGGAACCAAGTTGGTAAATATCGAATCTGATTGGTAAGTAAACCCATCGTTGATACTATACTCTAATGGTCCACCAGCAATTGTTGCAATGATTTCTATGATTCCGTCATTGGTGTTGACTGGACAATTCGCTTGTATATTAGATACATTTACAATGTTAGGAGAACAATCTGGATCATTACAATCGGTGAGTCCATCTCCGTCATTATCAATATTGTCCCCGCAATCTTCTGTACAAGATGGAGGCGTCATTATGACAGGATTGTTGCTGGAAATAGTTACGCATCCACCAACGATATTTCTCACAACAATATCAAAACTGTCAGGTGCCAAATTTACAAATTGATTGTTAGGCTGGTAAGTGATTCCACCATCAATACTATATTCTAATGAATCGCCACTGATTAAGGAAGCAATAATTGTGATTTCTCCATTAGTATTACCAAATGGACAAGTAGCTTCAATAAAAGTAACATTGCTAATGATTGGTTGACAATTCAGGTCATCGCAATCAGTCAATCCATTACCATCATTATCGATTCCATCATCACAAGATTCAGGACAATTCGGCGAAGCTAGGACAACTGGATTGCCAGTATATGCTCTGATACAATTTCCTAGAAGACTTCTGATTTCAATATTGTAAGTACCAGGAGTTAAGTCCGTAAATGTATTGTCAGGATAAAAGCTAGCACCACCATTAATACTATATTCTACTGCATTTAATGTAGCAATAGTGGTGATAGTTATTGTACCATCATTGGCATCAAATGGGCAATTTGACTCAGTGAAGGTCACTGCGGTTATATTTAGCGGACAATCCGGATCATCGCAATCAATCAATGTATCACCATCATTATCGATTCCATCATCACAGATTTCAGGGCATGTTGGATTTAAAATTCTTACTGGGTTGAATGGGAAAGGAGCTACACAACCTCCAGTAGTATTTCTAACCCACACTTTATAATCGCCCGGAGCTAAATTGTTAAATATCGAATCTGGCTGGTACGTAAATCCATCATTGATACTGTATTCTAATGGTCCACCACTTCCAATTGTTGCAATAATTTCAATAATACCATCATTGGTGTATGTTGGACAATTTGCTTGGGTGTTGAATACATTTACATAATTTGGAATACAGTCTAAATCATTACAGTCTGTAAATCCGTCCCCATCGTTGTCAATATTGTCAGTACAGTCTTCTATACATGTTAGTGCTGGCAATACAATTGGATTGTTAGAATAATTTACAGTGCAACCACCCACACTATTTCTAATTACAACCTCGTAACTTCCAGGAGCTAAATTATTGAATATAGCATCTGTTTGGAAAGTCATGCCATTGTCGATACTATATTCAATAGAATCTCCAGCTGGTAAATTAGCAGCAATAATAATGTCTCCATTGTTATTTCCAATAGGACAGGTGGCAGGATTGAAAGCAATGCTATCAAGCACAGGCATACAAACCATTTCTTCACAATCTGTTAGTCCATTACCATCATTATCGATTCCGTCATCACAAATTTCTGTACAATTAGGTTCGGTGAGGATAATTGGATTACTGAGATACGTTGTTACGCAATTTCCTATCACGGTTCTTATTTGAACAGTAAAAGTGTCAGCAGGTAGATTATTGAAAGTATTACTTGTTGAATATGTAGTCCCGCCATCAATACTGTACTCGACTTGTACTGATGTAACTGGTGCAATTAGAATCAAACCATTATTAGAATTGGTAGGGCAACTTGGCTGCACAAAATCAAGACCTAGTATTGGTGCTGGACAGTCCGGATCATCGCAATCGGTCAACCCATCTCCATCATTATCAATTCCATCATCACAGATTTCCAGACAACTTGGTGTACTTAAAACAACAGGATTGCTTGAGTAAGTTGCGACACATCCACCAATCGTATTTCTTACGGTAACATTATAACTGCCCGATGCTAAACTTGTAAATTGATTGTTAAATTGATAAGTTATACCACCATCAATGCTATATTCGAGTGTATCTCCGCTTAATAAATTAGCAATGATTTCTATGGTTCCATTATTAGTTCCGACCGGACATGCAGGCTCTGTAAAGTTAATATCGTTGATTGATGGTATACAGTTGGTGTCATCACAATCGGTCAAGCCATTCCCGTCATTATCAATGCCATCTGCGCAATTTTCCAGACAACTTGGTGTGCTTAAAATTACAGGATTGCTTGCGTAAGTTGCGACACATCCACCAATCGTATTTCTTACGGTGACATTATAACTGCCCGGTGCTAAACTTGTAAATTGATTGTTAAATTGATAAGTTGCGCCACCATCAATGCTATATTCGAGTGTATCTCCGCTTAATAAATTAGCAATGATTTCTATGGTTCCATTATTAGTTCCGACCGGACATGCAGGCTCTGT
>CALFWW010000146.1 GCA_937928575.1 uncultured Saprospiraceae bacterium
AGATGACACTTATATTAAAATGAGACAAGTTGCAGTTGATGAAGCAATTCAAAAAATGGGTGTTGGTACCAAATTGGTCGAAGCTAGTGAAATATATGCCAAGAGCGAAGGATTCAAAGTCATGGAACTTCATGCCCGGGATGTCGCGATTCCATTTTATCAGAAATTGAAATACAAGAAAGTGGGGAAGCAATTTGAAGAGGTTGGGATAAAGCATTATCGGATGGAGAAGCGGTTGTAATTTTAGACCGAAAGCGATGCTTTCTTTAAGACCGCCTTTGGCTTTAAGACCGAAAGGATCGCTTCGCTTCTTTCTATGAGACCGCTTTGCTTTAAGACTGCTTCTCTAAAGGGTTTTACTTGCCTTGCTATTACTACTTGCGAGAAGGGCAAGAATAAAATTGAAAGACAAGTGTAGACAACACGAGAAGCAGTCTTATAAGCCTAAAAGGCGGTCTAAAAGTGAAAGCAAAGCGGTTCACGAGTCTAATCAATAACCAGATGAAAAATAAATGGTTGTAATTTTAGACCGAAAGCGGTAGCATTCTTTAAGACTGCTTCGCTTTAAGACCGAAAGGATCGCTTCGCTTCTTTCTATGAGACCGCTTTGCTTTAAGACTGCTTCTCTAAAGGGTTTTACTTGCCTTTCTATTAATACTTGCTAGAAGGACAAGTTATTAATAGAAAGACAAGTATAGATAACACAAGAAGCAGTCTTAAAGCCGAAGGCGGTCTTAAAGCAACGAGCGAAGCGAGGTGCGGTCTTAAAGCCGAAAAGGCGGTCTAAAAAGTGAAAGCGAAGCGATTCACGAGTCTAACCAATAACCAGATGAAAAATAAATCTACAACAACAGACACCAACATACTAGTAGATAAACGAGTACGGCTCTTCATTTTATTGGGCGGGTTTTTTATTGCCAATGCATTGATCGCGGAATTTATCGGTGTCAAAATATTTTCATTGGAATCAACCTTAGGGATGGAGCCATTTAAGTTTATTTTTTTTGGTGAGCAAAATTTGGGTTTTAATTTAACTGCAGGCGTATTGTTATGGCCAGTAGTTTTTGTGATGACGGATGTGATTAATGAGTATTTTGGAAAAAGGGGAGTACAGTTACTATCTTATTTAGCGGTTGGTTTAATTACGTATGCTTTCCTGATGTTTTTTATTGGAATTGGTTTAGAGCCAGCTGGATTTTGGCCAACCTCTCATATTGATCCAGGACTTTCTGAAAGTGCTCAAAATGCGATTAGAAATAAAGTGAGTGATTATGATTATGCATTTGGATTGGTGTTTGGTCAAGGACTTTGGATTATTATTGGATCTTTGGTTGCTTTTTTGATCGGACAAATTATTGATGTGATGGTTTTTCATCGCATCAAGCAACTGACTGGTGAAGGAAAAGTTTGGTTGAGAGCGACAGGTTCGACATTGGTTTCCCAATTCATTGATAGCTTTGTCGTGTTGATTATTGCGTTTTATATTGGTGCAAATTGGAGTTTAGGATTGGTGTTGGCGATTGGGACAGTGAATTATATCTACAAGTTTATGATGGCCGTGATGCTGACTCCTGTTATCTATGGGGCGCATAGTTTAATTGATAATTACTTGGGAGCGGAATTGGCAGAACAAATGAAGGAACAAGCTGCAAAGTAAGAAAACTTATCAGTTCCAAAGGAACGATATAATATCCCAGTAGAAGGGTGTAACCCTTCTACTTCTCGACCAAAAAAAAGCCCGTTCAAAAAATGAACAGGCTTTCTATAAAAATTTCAAAGGTATATTTCTCTATGATGCGCCGTTGTCATTGCTGACAATCTTTCCGCCTTTAAGTGCGTTTTGCAAATCACTTAATTCTTGCCATTTTCCTGCAGCAGCGATCTTTGCTTGGTTTGGCCAAGTTGATGGATCGTGCATTTGGTAACGAGAACCAGCTTCACTTAGAATTTCTCTAAGGCGAGTAGGAGAGGTGTTAGAAAGATCCGTCCAATTCTTGATACCAGCAGCGTGTAGCAATTGTTCGATTTTTGGTCCGATTCCTTCAACGATTTGTAAATAATCAGAACGGTAGCCTCTCGTTCCACGACTCTTTTCGCGCATACCCGTGTTGACTACTTTGTCTCTGAACATTTCAACTTCTTTCACAACTTGAGTTTCTCTGACCGTTTCAACAGGAACTTCTCTGATCACTTCGACTTCTTTGATGACCTCCACTTCCTTGATAATTTCAACAGGCACTTCCTTGATGACTTCGACTTCTCTGATCACCTCAACAGGTCTGTCAACAATTTTATCAACGAAAACTTCCTTGATGACTTCCACTTCTTTGATCACTTCTACGATACGGTCAACAGGTACTTCTTTGATGACTTCGACTTCTTTGATAACCTCCACTTCTTTAATTACTTCAACAATCTTATCAACTTCAACGGTCACTTCTTTGACGATAGGTACTTCTTTCATTACCTGTACTTCTTTTACAGTTTCAACAGGTACTTCCTTGATGACTTCCACTTCTTTGATCACTTCTACTTCTTTAATCACCTCAACAGGAACTTCTTTGATGACCTCCACTTCTTTGATCACTTCTACCTCATTGATGACCTCTACTTCTTGTACAACAGGAACTTCTTTGATGACCTCAACTTCCTTAATCACCTCCACTTCTTTGATGACTTCTACTTCTTTGATGACCTCTACAGTTACCTCCTTGATGACTTCCACTTCCTTCATCACTTCTACTTCTTTGATCACCTCAACAGGAACTTCCTTGACGATGTTTACTTCTTTAATGACTTCCACTTCTTGGATAACCGGTACTTCCTTGATCACTTCCACTTCTCTAATTACCTCTACTTCTTTGATCATTTCAACCGGCACTTCTTTGATGACCTCCACCTCTTTGATCACCTGAACGGGCACTTCTTTAATCACTTCTACCTCTTTAATCACTTGCACCGGCACTTCTTTGATGACTTCCACCTCTCTAATGACTTCCACTTCCTTGATCACCTGAACGGGCACTTCTTTGATGACTTCCACTTCTTTGATGACATCCACCATCACTTCCTTGATGACTTCTACTTCTTTAGGAACGTGGATCTCTTTGAATACCTCAACCGGCACTTCTTTTATGATTTCTACTTCTTTTACTACTTCAATTCTTTTTTCTACCGGCACCTCTTTGATGACCTCGACTTCCTTTATCACTTCAACGGGTACTTCCTTTACAATTTCTTTAATCACTTCAACTTCCTTTACTACTTCTACTGGCACTTCTTTGATGACTTCCACCTCAACTACTTTTTCAACAACATCTGTTGGACGAGATTTAAGTGCGTTATAATCCATTTCTAACATGGAATAACGAGATTCATAATCTTTGAAACGGCCTTCCGTTTCTGTTTTTGCTAGATTAGCTGTTTGTACTTCTGTTTGAAGACCTTTGATTCGAGTATTAAGACCATCAATTTCACCAGAAGATTTTCCAGAGTTCATTAGATTCCAAAACCACGTTCCTAAAAGCCAGGAAAGCGCTCCAAAAAGAAGCATTGGCCAAAAACATGGTGCAAGAGCTAAGAGAATTGGTTGAGCGGAAATCATAGTATGTTTTTGTTTTAGATTTATAAAAATTATCCTGCTGTTTCTCGTACCTATATAGTTAGGTGTTTAGGATAAAGTTATGCAAAAATATAGAATATTTTAATCCCGTTTTTAAGTTTTTAACATTATTTTAGCTGAAGCTATTTAACTAACTGGAATACAGTGAGTTATGGCATCGAAAAACATGCAGTACATATGAAGATTATAGTAATATGAATACGTGTTTTTCCCTCAAATAAATTGCTTCAGAAAATGGACGAATGTTGAAATATTTTTATTTATATTCGTGGTGTATTCTCGTACAAATTAATTGGTGTTTACATTATTAAACATTAAAAACACACTAAAATGAAGGGTTTATCTTTACCTATTTTACTTCTTGGTTTGCTATTCATTGGACTTGGTTCCTACTTTCTTAGCAATAGGATTTGTGGTGCTTCTGGTCCTGGATTTGCCGTAAAGGATGGCGCATTTACTTCATCTTCAACAGATACATATTCCTTTGGAATCGGAAAATCGAGTATCAAAATGACAGATGAGACAACTAAAGCATTCAGACGTATTGCAGACCACCTAAAAAGGAATGAACTAAAGACTTTATCGTTAACAGGAACTCATTTTGCAGGGGAATCTGGTAATGATTTAGGAACAGCAAGAGCAAAGGCTGTAAAAGACAGGCTTATTAAATTAAAAGCGCCTGCTGATCGTATTTCTGTAAGCGGGCAGGTCATTAACAACAGAATAGTTGGGAAAACTGTTCCGGGAGGCGTAGAATTCGTCTTCGGTGGTGATTCTGGCGAAGCTGCTGAAAAAAAAAGTGATGTCGAAGCTGGAGCGGTAGATGCTGGGATTGGTGGACTTAATAGAACTTTTTTATTTCCTTCAGGTGAGATGAATCTGACTTTGAATAGTGAAATGAAGGATTATATCACCAAGTTGAATAGCTATTTAAGTGATAATCCTGGTTCCAGAGTTGCCGTTATGGGATATACTGATCAAGCAGGAAGAGAATCTTCAAATATTAAACGTTCCGAAGAATTGGCTAGAAAGGTCAGAAGATTTTTCCGTGCAGATGATATGGTTGCAAGTAAAGCAATCTTTCATGAAGGGAAAGGATCTGCAATCCCTGAAAATGTGAATGCTGATATTTTAAATAATGGGGTTCTTGTATTCATACAGGAAAAATAATCTTCTAACAAGATATTCGTAAAAAAAAGCCTTTCAAATGAATTTTGAAAGGCTTTTTTATTTCTACTATTTTGTAATTGTTTTGTTATTCTAAAGCGTCTTATCCAAAATGCGCAATCAAATTTTTATAAACCAAATCCACTGGAAGTCCAACAATATTAGAATACGTCCCTTCAATTTTAGAAATTTTACACAGCCCGATCCATTCCTGAATAGCATAAGAACCCGCTTTATCATAAGGTTCAAATTTGTCAACATAGTATTTAATTTCTGTATCTGTAAGTGCTTCTAAATGAACATGTGATACACTATCGAATAGAATTTCTTTGTCCAAACTAAATAGACAAACTCCCGTAATTACCTGATGTTTTTTATTCGATAAAATCTTTAAAGTATTGATTGCATCTTGTCGATCTTTCGGTTTTCCATATATAATGTTATCACAAACGACGATCGTGTCTGCTGTAATTACAACTTGATTGTTAGAAATATTGTCTTCAAAAGCGATTGCCTTTTTCTTGGCGATGTATTTTGCAACTTCAGCAGTCGGAATGGAGTCAGGGAAATCTTCATTTACTTCTTTTGTCTTCACTATAAAATTAAAACCTGCTTCTTTCAACAACTGCGCTCTCCTCGGAGATTTTGAAGCCAATATGATTTCTTTATGCAATTTCATTTCACGTTGGTTAATAAAGTAATAAATAGAATATTCCAGACACCATGATGTATTTGGCTAAACGACTGAGTTGGTTCCATTCTTTTTTCTCATTTGCTTTAATCAAATAAATCAGGGCAAATAAAATGGGCAATACAATTCCAACCATTAAATAAAATAATTGAAATTCAGTACCATTGTCCAATTGAAACATCATCCAAAATAGAGTAAGTAATAACAACACACTCCCAAAAAGAAAAGCGATGAATTTAGAAGCTCTAATTCCAATCAAAATGGGTAAGGTCTTACAGTTTTTTTCTTTGTCACCCTCTATGTCTTCCATGTCTTTAATAATTTCTCGAAACATGGTAGAAACGAAAGCAAATATCAAATATCCATAACACAACCAGGTTACCTTTACCCAACCAAGCTCATATAATTTTGTAAAACTAGCTCGTTCTGAAAACAATACGATACCGGCTACAAAAGCACAGAAAATAGACACGATTAAATTGCCAATTAAAGGACTTTGCTTGAAGTTTTTGGAATATAAATACAGTAATATATTGGCAATGAAATAAATACCGACTAAGCTGATATTTTCTACATAATTAGCCAAATAAAAGGCAATTAATCCACCAAATAATAATACACCCCAATAGAGTCGAAATCCTGTCTCAACGGCGAAGTACTGCCCTATAATGACCTTGTCCGGTTTGTTGATTTTATCAATGGGTTCATCAATAATGTCATTAATAATATAACCAGCTGCTGCAATGCAAATCGTACAAATCACCAATAAAAAGAAATGGAAATCGTTTAGCGTTATTGGAAGGGTTGCTTGTTTAAAAGCAGGAATAAGAATTAAATATTGAATAAAAAACTGAGTCAGTCCAACAATAATTAAATTTGGAGAACGAATTAATTTAACGAAAGGAATTATATTGTTATCAAACATCCAATCTGTGTTGTTCAGGAACCCATCTTCTATGCAATAACATTACTTTTTCAATCACATCTCTGACACATCCTTCTCCACCTTTGATAGGGGAGACATATTGGGAAATGCCGATAATCTCTTTTACTGCATCATTGGGACATGCAGGTAAGCCGACTCGTCTCATAACTGGATAATCCGGTAAATCATCTCCCATGTATAAGACACCCGTAGGATCAATGTTATTTTGACGAATGTAGTCATTGAACACTTCAATTTTATCAGAAACTCCAGGAAAAATATCCGTAATACCAAGCCCTTGAAGGCGCTTAATTACGCCATTAGATTTTCCACCCGTGATGATACAAACTCTATAGTTGTGTTGCACCGCACGCTTCATAGCGTACCCGTCCTTGATATTCATAGAGCGCAGTAAATCACCGTTCTCTTGGATGAGGACCTGACTATTCGTAAGAACACCATCTACATCAAAAATGAAAGTATGTATATCACGGAAGTACTCGAGATAATTCATAACCTGAATTTGAAAGGATTATTGATTATCTCTCCATTCATAAACCCATTTTGCTTGGATCATTTCTAAATGTCCTTCGCTACAATCCTCCTTCTTTCCTTCAAATGAAGGGATTTCTAAAACCCACTCCATCAACTCCGTAAAACGGATCCGGTAGATCTTGCTTTCTGTAAAGTCATCGCCAAACTTTTCATAAAGTTTGATTGCAATGTCTTCATGATCCGGCCAATCAATAGGTAAGTCGTCTAATGTTTCAAATGCCATAATTGTTTTAATTAATGTTCGTGACCAATAATTAATTTTTGGTCTGGTATCGTTACCTCTATCACTGCATCATCATTCAAAATTACACTTTGACATCCCAATCGAGATTCCAAACGTGGACTGATTGCTCTGTCAATGAAGTCTTCCTCCTTATCAGAAATTTCTTCCAGCTCGTCTTCTCCCACTTCTATATAAACATGGCAAGTACTACAAGCACATACGCCGCCACAATTATGATTCAAATGGACATCATTATCTTCGGCAACTTCCAAAATGGAATAACCAGCTTCCACATCTTTTACCTCTACAGGGTCGATGCTTTTGTCTTCAAACTTAAATTTTACAGTAGCCATTTAGCTGTTTTTATTAATGCGCAAATGTAATTTTATTCAGTTAGCTAAACAAGCTAGGTCGTCCAGAAGTTCAACTCTTTGAAAAATAACCGCTTTCAATAGACAGTTGTTTTATATAAGATAATATTTGTTGTTTATTATATTGATTTAATGTTAGTTATAGATTAGATAAAACATCAATTCAAAATTAAAATTTGAGCTTAAAGTGATATTTATTTTCCAATCAAGTTATTTCTACCCAAATTGTCAATTTTCAAAAAAAATAATGCGTAATAACCCCATAAAGCATCATGTCAAATTCAAAATTATGCGATCCGATTGGCCATAATTTCCTCGTTTTGAAACCATGAATACGTTATTGCAGTTTATAATATGAGAAATTATCTTTTTGGTCAAAATAGGGCTAATTATTACACAAAAGGATATTTGTCTTGTAAAGAGAAAATGCATATGTTTACTAAGCGTATAAACAAACATATAACGGAGAAAGAGAAGCATAATGGCAGATACATATAATGAAAGGCCGGATTTTAAGAAGTTCAAGTTCAGAGAATTAAAGGTTTATTCTTCCACTGAATGGTTGGCTGATAACAAAAAGAAATATCGTCAAGTTTTTGATAGATACGAAACGACTTATGTCTATGCTGAAATCTCTTTTTACAACAAATATTTTGATGCGGAAGATTGGGAAATTGATGTTGAATTAAAATGCTTCTCACTCAAAAAAGGTCGTAAAGAAATTTGCTCTTTGCCATTCCGTCGCAAAGTCAGTAAATACGACAATATCGTTTACATCAGAGAAGGCTGGGGCAACAAAAAAGAAGGTGGTTTCTGGAAAAAAGGAACCTACTATTGGGAAGCATGGGTCGAAGGAGAAAAAGTGGCCACCAAATATTTCTACATTGAAGATGGTGGCAAATATGCACAAGGAAATGAAAACCCGTATATAGAAGTACAATCGCTCAGGTTGTATGAGGGACCTTACGACGATGTCAATGAAGATGATCGAGTTTATCTAAAAAGTTTTTCAAACGAGGAAACGAGATATATATACGTAGAAATAGTTTTGAAAAATAAACATCTCACCAAAGCATGGCAATGTGAATTGTTTACGAAATTCTACAATGATGCGCGCGAACTAAAAGGTCAGGTCGTACGGCTAAGTCGTGTTGAGAAAAAAGAAGAGTTCATTAAAATTACTGCTGGTTGGGGATCCAATGTCAAAGGTTCTTGGCGAGAAGATAATTATACGGCAGAGTTAATTTTTATGGACAAATTACTCGCTGTCATTCCATTTGTAGTTGGTGAAGAATTTGAAGAGGGAATCTCAGGAGTACTGTTACCAAATCGACATCGACCAATTATTCTCACCGATGATATTGAAGGAAAGCAGAGTTTTGAAGAGGTGATGGAAAAAATGGACAACTTGATTGGATTGACCGATATCAAACAGCAAGTCAGAGATCACGCTAAGTATATCCAATTTCTTCAATTAAGAAAAGAAAAAGGATTTGACGAATCAGATAAAATAAATGTACACTCTGTATTCATCGGAAATCCGGGAACGGGTAAAACAACCGTTGCGAAAATGATGGGTCGCTTGTACAAGAAAATGGGGCTATTGAGCAAAGGTCATGTTCATGAAGTAGATAGGGTAGACCTTGTTGGAGAATATATTGGACAAACTGCACCTAAAGTTAAAGAAGCGATTGAAAAAGCACGAGGTGGTGTTTTATTTATTGATGAAGCCTACTCGCTTGCAAGATCAAATGACGATAGCAAAGATTTTGGTAGAGAAGTAATTGAAATTCTCGTCAAAGAAATGTCGAACGGAGAAGGAGATATGGCAGTTATTGTTGCGGGCTATCCAAAAGAAATGAAACACTTCTTGGATTCCAATCCTGGTTTAAAATCTCGTTTCAAATTAAACTTTGAATTTCAGGATTATCTTCCTCAAGAACTTTCTCAGATTGCAGAATTTGCGTGCCTAGAAAAGAAGGTTCATCTGATGCCAGCTGCCAAAGATCAAATTGATGAATTAATCGTCAATGCCTATCGGTCGAGAGATCGTACGTTTGGAAATGCCAGATTTGTATTTGATATTATCGAACAAGGAAAGATAAACCTTGGCCTAAGAGTGATGTCTTCGGATAGTCCAAGATCATTGAGTAAAGATGATATTTCGGTTATTCAAGTAGCAGATGTCGAGTCGATAGATATCAAACCGAAACGTGCATTACCTGACATTCCGGTTGATGAGAAATTGTTGGTAGAAGCGATGAAAGAATTGGATGTTTTAATTGGAATTAAGAAAATTAAAAAGCAGATAGCAGAGTTGGTTCAATTGGTCCGCTTTTATCGAGAATCCAAGAAAAGTGTTTTAAACAATTTCTTCTTACACACCGTATTTATCGGAAATCCTGGAACCGGTAAAACAACAGTTGCACGTATTTTAACCAAAATCTACAAAGCATTAGGTGTACTGGAGCGTGGACACATGGTTGAGACAGACCGTCAAGGTTTAGTGGCTGGTTTTGTTGGGCAAACTGCAATAAAGACATCTGAAAAAATTGATGAATCAATGGGAGGTGTTTTGTTTATTGATGAAGCCTACGCCTTGACCATGAGAGGTGCCAGCTCAATGGGTAACGGAGATTTCGGAGATGAAGCAATTCAGACATTATTGAAGCGGATGGAAGATTTCCGTGGAGAATTTTTCGTTTTCGTTGCTGGATATCCAGATAATATGGAAGCATTCTTAAAAGCAAATCCTGGTCTGAATTCACGTTTTGATAAGATGTTGAAATTTGAAGATTACACACCTTCTGAGTTATGTGATATAGCTGTGAAAATGTTTGAGGAAAAAGGAATTATCGTGCATCAACAAGCAAAAGAACATTTTGATAAATACCTTGCGTTCATTTATGAGTATCGCGATAAATATTTTGGAAACGCACGTTCAGTACGCACCATCGTAGACATGGCTATTAAAAACATGAATCTTAGATTAGCTGCATTGACGCCAGAAGAAAGAAGAATCTTTAAAGTCAACGAATTGATTTTGGAAGATGTCATTACATTTAAATTGGATAAGAGCGGATTTATTTTCAACAAAAAGTCTATCGGTTTCAAGAGCAAATCTTAGTGCTAAAAGCTGCATAGGATCCAAAAGAGCGATATCTGTTATAATAATGTGCGTCCCTCTTTTTGACATCTGCAACGCCCATTTTATATTAAATGCTCCTCAATGCGCCAAAATTCCAAAGAAGTTATATCAATAGGAACGGCAACGCACCTTCCATTACGCCTACTTATTTCCAAAGCTCCAAAGGAGCGATATCATTAAGAATGGGCATCGCCCATTAAATATGCATCATTTCTCTAAAGCCTCCAAAGAAATGATATCAATAAGAACGGCAACGCACGTTCCATTAGACCTACTTATACAAATTGTAGTCTATAATTACGGTTATCTTTGAGAAAAATTTCCCGATATCTTCGTTAGAAAGCCCTGTCTGCTTGGCGCAGTCAGGCAGGCTCGCCGTAACTAAGGCTATATGTACGTTTTCTGCCTTGATCTCGAAAAATTTTCCTTCCAAATATATCCGCACTTTTAGACTACAATTTGTATTATTTCCAAAGCTCCAAAGGAGCGATATCATTAAGAATGGGCAACGCCCATTTAAATGTGATTCATTTCTCCAAAGCTCCAAAGGAGCGAAAGCACTTCAAGGCATTCATATGTTAAATTCCATCGTTAAATGTATTCCGACTAATTTCACAGATTCACATTAAATTTAGATTTATTAAAATAATTCACCTTTTGTTATAGTTTGGTCTTCATTTTTATAAGCTCATATTACAGATTATTGACTTTCTAACAAGGCTGTCACAGATCGAAAATTCCCGTTTAAAAAGTATCTATGGATATTTCGGTGGCAAGATAATTGCTCAAAATCTAAAGTACACTTATTGGTTTGTCAATACCAAAAAAACTCCTCAAAGTACAAATAACAAAACATACACATATTACGTGAACATTCACTAGCAGTATCTGAAAATTTTCACCTCTTTCAAAACTAGCTATATGAATCGTAACTCAAATAACCAAATGACGACGCAATCCATTTTACACGATGGATTTTCAAAAATGGGATTGGCTTTGTGCATCGCGCTTTTAAGTTTGAATTTCTCACAATTATTTCCTTATGTATTATTGATCCTAAGCTCTGCTTTGGCTGGGTATTTCTTATGTAAAATGCGAGACGAGGCCAAAGAAAAAGTAGTTGTGAATCAAAAAATTAATTTCTTTGAATCCATGATTCATCAATCCGATGATGCTATTTTACTTTATGACATCGAGTGTCGAAAATACCAATATGTCAATCGTACCTTCGAGCATGATTTTAAAATGTCGTTGAAGCAATTGAATGCAGCTGAACATCCTAAGTTTACCAATATCACAAATGGTGATTTCGCGGACATGATTTCAAGTTTAGAAAAAGGTGCACAAAGCAATTTTAAATTTGAAGTAAAAATGGTGAAGAATGATGGAAGTGAAGGTTCTTTTGATGCTAGTTTAGAAAGAATTATTATCGAATCAAAGAACTTTGCAGAATTGAAATTACACGAAATTACAGAAGTAAAAACGCAAGTTGCTGAAATGTCTCAGTACATCGATAATTACGAAGATATTATCCAACAATATAAAAACAGCAATCGTGAAATGGAGGAATACGCAGCGATGCTTGCTGCTCATGATCTTCAGAAGCCGATTCAACAAATTGTTTCCAGTATTCAAAATTTGGAATCTGAATCTTGGTTTAAATTGGATATGGATGAGAAAAACAGTGTTCATTCAATTCGTGAACAAGCCAACAACTTGTCTGCAATGATTCATGATGTGATCGCTTTTTCAACAGTTGGTTCCAACACTACTTTTCTGGAGATGAAACCGATGAGTGCATTGGTCCAAGATGTGATTGATCAATTGGGGCCAAAGATTAAGGAATCGGATGCACTAATAGAAGTGGCTCAATTACCAGAAATGTTGGTGGATAGTCGACAAATCAAACATCTTTTTAAAAACCTGATTGAAAATGCGATTGATAATAGAGGAGAAGTTGCACCAGAAATCTTAATTGGATGCACCAAAGAAGAAAAGCAATGGCGAATCTCTATTTCTGATAATTGTGGGACCATTGAAAATACTTCGCAAGAAAAAGTCTTTGAAACTTTCTGGAGATTAAATAATGAAGAGGAGGGAAGAAAATCAGGAATCAATCTGGCTATCTGTAAAAAAATAATTACTAATCACGAAGGAACAATCGGTTTGGAGTCAGAAGGGAAAGAAGGTTCGACGATCTATTTTACAATACCGATGTCGACGAGTGATCAATTAATGTTTACGACTACTTAGACTTTATATTTGACTCGATTCAATTTTGCTTTGATGATTTGTGAAAAGTAGTTGTCGAATTCATATTGGGTCGAGATTTTTAAAAGTAGTTTTTGAACAAGCTAAATTATTCTAAAAACCAAACTCAAAATCCGAGGAATTTTATCTTCATCCTCATGCTCATTCATCCACTCTTTTAGTTCCACCAATTCAAAATCATTCTTCTTTCCAGCAGCTATAAATTCAGATACGTGATGGGTATAACTAGGAATCAAAACAGTCTCCCCGTTTTTTTCAAATCGAGCTTGTTTACCCAAGTATTGTTTGAAGGGATGATATTCAGAAATGAAGAATAGGCCTTTCTTGTGTAGTTTGTAAGCAGATTGTTGGAATACAAAATCAACATCTTCAATATGTTCCAAAATCAGATTGCATGTTATTAAATCGAATAAGCCTTTTGTAAATTCCCAAGCTTGCGTAATATCCGCTTGATGAAAACGAACGCGAGGGTCTTTGATTTTTTCCTTTGCAATAGCCAGCATTTCTTCAGAAAAATCAACCGCTAATAAATAACTACAATGAGCCCTCAGCCAATTGGTATTCTTTCCAGTACCACAACCAATTTCTAATACCGTTTTAAAATCGTAATTGCGAAGTGTTTGTTGACTAACTCGTTTATCCAAGTCGCGCGTTTTATTCTCGTCAGAGTCATAAGAAGCTGCCCATTGATCATAATTACTTTGGATATTCATTTGTTGGATTTCACGAATTTATTTCAAAAATCCCATCTTCCAAGGTTTGAAATTCGATTTCACAATCACTTCATTAATTTTTTTTACGTTTTCCTTTTTCAAAAATACCAATCCAAAATAAAAGAAATCCAATGCGATTGTTACCTCATTTCTTGCAGCCACCGCCTGCCATGCTGCCTCCATCTCTTGTGACCAATGAATGTCATCAAATACAAAAATAGTGTCATTGTGCGCATACTTCAATGCTTGTTCGTAATAGCGAATCGTTGGTTCCTTGCGATGATTCCCATCAATGAAAATATAATCCAATGTACCCACTTTATTCAGCGCAGTTTCAAGTGTATTATCAAAATTTCCAACAATGACTTCAATATTTCGTGCCTTCGCTTTTTTAAATTGTATTTGTGCGATTTCAGCAATTTTCGGACAACCTTCCATAGTGATGAGTTGACCATTTTTATTGCCAAAAGATTGATACAAAGTGGCAATGCCCAATGAAGTCCCGATCTCAATCATTGTCTTTGGTTGGTACCGATTAATTAACCTAAATAAAAATGCGCATTGTGCAGAGGGGCTTAACGCATTGGCTGCGATATTGGATATTTTTCTTTTCGGACTTTTATTGTTATGAGAACCCGCTCCAAAATCAGTTACTTCGATTTCGGTGTCATCTCTCATTAATGCTTCGCGCAAGATTTCCGCCTTTTCGAATGCATAGAAAGTACGATTGTCTTCATACACTTCGTTGATCAAATCAAACACAAAAGGGGAGTGTATTTGATATCTCGTCTTCGCGTGTGCAAAGTACTTTAAATATCTACTTGCGATTTTTAGGTGTTCCAACTTTCTTTTATTTTAGAAAGTGTAGAGTGAAAAGTGTAAAGTGGCTTCTCCAAAAGTTTAATGATAAGAGAAGCCACTCTACACTGTACACTCTAAACTATACACTTTAAATTTTACTGCCGACAACTACACTGAGGTGACATAAAGCTATGCGTAGTGGGATAAAAAGGATAAGCATTACTACTCCCTTCTACTTCCCAATAAAATTGAGACCTTTCATTTTCATGATTCCCGATTTCATTCATCGTTTCCGTATCATAAAGTCTTCCGTTGATCATCGTGTATCTGACCGACTCCGTATTTAAAATATCATCTAAAGGATTTTTATCCATCACAATGAGATCAGCTAGTTTACCTTTTTTTAATGAGCCAATTTCATCATCCATACCAATTGTTTTTGCTCCATTGAGG
The DNA here is from genome assembly GCA_937928575.1 of uncultured Saprospiraceae bacterium. Taxonomy (GTDB): domain Bacteria; phylum Bacteroidota; class Bacteroidia; order Chitinophagales; family Saprospiraceae; genus CALDGQ01. The sequence continues at coordinate 14,941 of CALFWW010000146.1, forward strand.
GTTGCACTAAGCAATGCTTGCAAATTCGACATCCCACCTTGCGCCAACATCCACAACTCCCAATGCGCACCCAATCCTTGCAATTGACCATGCGCTCCCAAATTAATATTGGTACCTGCTTCTTGCAACTTATTACAAGATTCAGAAACGAGGATGTGACCGTTTTCATATTCCTCATCTGGCAACATCGTCCGGTGTCTTGAACGAGAATCAATGATCGGACGAGGGGTGTATTTAAGTAATTTTTCTTTTTCCCAAACATTGGTTTTTTGGTACCAATAATACTCGCCGTTTACACCACCATAACAAACAATTAATGTAGGGGTGTTGGTAGTTTCAGTCTGGGACCAAAATTGAATGACATCTTTGTAAAGTGGAGCAACGGGTATATTATGTTCAACAGTGGTGTGTCCATCAGCGACCATTGTCATATTGTGATAGAAAAATGAACCACCTTCAGGGTACACCATAATTTCTAATTCTCTAGCGGCTTGAATTACTTGTTGTCGTTGGTCTCGACGAGGTTGATTATAAGACTTGACAGAAAATGCACCATAAGCCTTTGTTCTTCGAATTGCGGATCGAGCATCTTCCAAACTATTAATTACCGCCTTAAAATCTCCATCCGCACCATATAGAATCGTTCCCGTTGAAAAAATTCTTGGGCCTTTCATGATACCTGCTTTCACCATTTCGGATTGTGCAAAGGTGATTTCAGAATTCGAAGAAGGATCATGCGTCGTAGTGACACCATAAGCGAGATTGGCGTAATATTGCCAATGTTTTTGAGGACTCAATCCAAAACGAAAAGCACCCAAATGTGCATGCACATCAATGATGCCAGGCATAATTGTTTTGCCTTCCATATCCATTTCTTTTGCTCCACTTGGGATCGAAACATCTCCTTTTTTTCCGATTGCTTCAATTCTATTTTTATTAATGATAATGACGCCATCTTCAATCACTTCATCACCTTCCATGGTAATGATCGTCGCTCCCGTCAATGCTAACTTCCCATCAGGAATATCAGTCTCCATTTCCAAAGGGATGGTAATACCAACGGTGTCAATAGGAGGAATACTATCAACAGCACCTTCTAAAAATGTGAAACGATCGGTCAATTCATTCGAATAATATTCATTTCCTAAAGTCCAATTTATCTTTTTACTATCGCCAGACCAATGAAGATTGACACCGGCATCTCTGGCAACCTGTGCTACAGGTACTGCTTTTGTTTCTGCAGACAATCCAATCGGTTGACCAGGCAATGGCATAGGCGCGACAAATACTTTGTATAAATCAGTAAAAGCAATCCATTTATTATCTGGACTTGGAACAAACTGATTCGTGTATTTAGTGTTAAAAATTTTCTTTTCATCTTTTCCTTCTAGATTGATACTCTTGAATGCTTTGGTTAAACTACCAAAAATATATCCACCTGTCTGGAAATAAATGCGATCTCCTTTAGTTGTAAATCTAGGGTTTTCGCCATTTGGCGTAATGAATTTTGAGTCACCACCATTTGCTGGCATGGTATAAATTCCTGGTTTTACTGCGTGCACATAACCTTGATGGGTATTCCCACCTTCCCGTCTATACACGATTGTTTTACCATCAGGGGAGAATTGAGGTGTCCTGTAAATTCCTTTTTTCTTGGTAATTTTTCTGGATGCACCCGAACTCGCGTTCATGATATGCATTGCTCCCAGTTCCAAATCATCCCATGAAGTATAGACGATTTCATTTCCATCAGGTGAAAATGCAGGTTCAAATTCAAAATGAGTGGCGTCCGTTAAGCGTTTGGGTTTTCCGTTCGGCAATGTCATTTTGTATAAATGACCCAATGCATTGAATACTAAAGTTTTTCCGTCGGGAGAAGTAATAGCTTGACGAATCACTTTGACATCAAATTTATCAGGCGCGACTTCATTTTTAAATTGAACAGTTTCGGCTACACGATGTTTAGCATTTACCGTAAAAGGAATGTTGCTTGCTTTTTTCGACTCAATGTTTATTTTGTTAATTTTTCCATTTGCCCAAATAATAATGTTTTTATCATCAGGTGTCCAGTCAAATCCAGTGTAAACACCAAAAATACACCACGCTTCTGATTGGTCTTTACTTAAGTTGTCATAGATTGGGAATTCCTGTCCAGTCTCCATGTCGTAAATATAGAGTACTGATTTTGTCCTAATTCTTCTCACAAATGCCATTTTCTTCCCATCTCTGCTTATTTGAGGACGCATCGCACTTCCGGCTCCTCCTAAGAAATTTTCAACTTTCCCAGTATCCCGATCGTATCTTTTGATTAAATAAATCTGATCATTGGGGTCTTTATTGTATTGAAAATATCCACCTGGATACACATCTTCACTAAAATAAACATACCGACCATCTGGTGAAACCGTAGGCTCGTTTACATCTTGTTGGTCATTCTTTCTTTTTGTCAACTGAATCCCTTGTCCACCAGAATAATGATACATCCAAATTTCACCAGCACCTAGCGAACGCGTACTAGAAAAATGTTTTCTTGCAACAAAGTATTCACCATCTGCCATCCATTCAGGATTATTTAATAAGCGAAATTTTTCTTGCGTAATTTGTTTGGCATCGCTTCCATCAGTATTCATTGTCCAGATATTGTCGCCACCACCGGCATCACTAGTGAAAGCAATCTTTTTTCCATCGGGACTAAATCGAGGTTGGACTTCATAAGGCAATCCTCCTCTCAATAATTTGGCAGTACCTCCCGAAATCGGAATAGAATAAATATCTCCTAACAAATCAAATACGATGGTATTGCCATCTGGGCTTACATCCAAATTCATCCAGGTTCCTTCATCTGTAGTGAAAGATATTTCCTTAAAATTTCCAGGAGGGTTGGCTACATCCCATTTGTCTGCATCCTTTTTTTGTGCAAAATTGGATGGAATAGAAAAGCAAAAAAGTGCCAGCAATAAAATAAAGATTCTCATTGGTGCATAGTTGTTTTTAAAAAAATCTAATTTACGAATCTTCTAGATTATTATGAGATTAAATTCTTTTCAAGTATATTAGTTTTTGCTTCCAAAAAGCTAGTAGAACATGAGTGAAACACAAAAAATGACGTCTCAATTACCACCTGCATTTCTCAAGCGTTATGCTAAGCTAGATCAAAAATTATCTTTATTATTGGATGATTTAAAAAAGCATCCCGATGTTTTTCTAAACAAATCTCCTGGGGAAGGCAAATGGTCCGCACTCCAAACGATGTATCATTTGATGATCGCAGAAAAAAAGAGCCATGAGTATATTGAAAAGAAATTAAGTTTCAGTCCTACTTTAAAAAAAGCTGGTGTCACCACATGGGGTAGAGCAACCATGATTAAATCTTATTTGGCATCTCCAGTAAAAGTGAAAGCGCCAGCCGCGGTAGGTGATCAAGTCATTCCTAATGATCTGACCTTTTGGGAAATAGCCAAACCATGGAAAGAAAATCGTGCTGCATTGTTGGAATTTCTTCAGACCATGCCAAAAGAATATGTGAATAAAGAAATTTACAAACACCCTGTTGGCGGACGATTAGGGATTAATGGATTACTCACCTTTTTCGAAACTCATTTTGATCGTCATAAGAAGCAGATTTATCGGGCGTTGGAGAGTTGAGTTATGCGAAGAATTTACCCCAAGAGGCCAGTTTCTGAGAACGCCCTTTTCGCAACATCATTTACTATAATACCACCGGTTAAACTTCCATCTAATACGTTATTGTTTTCCATTTTGTGAGATTTGTTTCAACTAATATAAGAATTGAAAATGGCTAATCGAAAAAAATAACAAAACAATGCCTATCAAATATGTTACTTTCCGATTCTTTCACGTTCAATACTTTGTTGAAGTATTCTAAACCATTACTTTAGCATAGCAACTTCTTTTAAAATCAACACCGAATAACCATATGCGATCATTGCTTTTGGTAACTTTCATCTTCTGTTCTTTCGCTGATTCTATTGCACAACAGCAATTCCCAATCAAAGTCAATTCAAAATGGGGATTGATGGATCAGGATGGAAAAATAATTACTGAACCTATTTATGAAGCGATGGGACAGTTTCGTCAATTCGGGTATGCCCATATTCAGCAAAATAAAAAAGTCGGGTTAATTAATAAGGAAGGAAAAATTATCATTCCACCAAGCTACAATGAAATTCAAATTTTGAATCAAGAACTATTTGCGGTCAAGAATGAGCAATGGAATGTTATTGATATGTTTCAGACACCCAAATTGCAATCATCATACAATCGTATTGAATTGATAGCTCCCGGATTTCTAGGTATTCAAAATCAAAATAAATGCGGAATTGCTCAAATAAATGGCAGCGTTATTTGTGTTCCAACTTTTGACGAAATAAAAGCACATGAAAATTATTTTAAAATAAAAAATGATGGGAATATTGGTTTAATGGACCAATCCGGTAAAATAATTTTGACACCAGAAAATGACAACATCAGTATTTTTGACAATAAGACTTTTCTATTTTTCAGAGATCGTAAATGGGGTGTTGTAAATGAAAACGGAGAACTGGTAGTTGCTGCTGAATACGATACTTGGAAGAAAATATCCGATGATTTTATTCAGCTTAAAACAAAAGGGAAGAATTACTTATATAGTGTTGCAACTAGCAAGGTCCTTAAAGATCATTCTCATACCAATTATCTTCCTTATTCCGATAATAAAGCCATCTTTTTTGACACAAAAAAAGCCGGTTTAATGGACTTGAAAGGCAATATATTGTTAACTGCGGAATATGATGAAGTGATGATGTATACCGATGATTTATTTCGAGTTAAGAAAAATGGGAGATGGGGAGTAATGGGTCGTGATGGAAATTCTCTTATTCCTCTTACATACGATTACATTAGCCCAATTAGAGGGAAAGCGGCTATTGTACGAAAGGACCGCTTATCTGGTATTGCTTCTGCGAATGGAGAAGTATTGTTGGAACCTTTATATACAAAAATTGAAATTAGTGAAAATGCCATTAAGGCTTTCAAAGGAGCAGCACTTACATTGTTAGATATTGATGAGGAAGGAAATTTAATTGATGAAAAAAATTTCAAAAGACATAAAAGAATCAAAATTGGCATTCCACAAAGAAGAATTCGACCAATGATGCAAAGTACTGGCCGCTCCAATTTGCTGGATAATTTTGAGTGGTTTTATGATGCTAATACAACCAAGTGGGGTTTGCGTAGATTGGATAATGGCGAGTATCAAATCGAACCAACTTTTCACTCCATCAACGTCCATCAAGACTTAGGGTTTACCATTGTCGGAATAGAAAAATTGATACGTCAAGATTTTGAAAGAACCTCTTATGCCATGCAGTACGTGTATGGTTTGGTAAATAATGAACGAGGATTATTAATTTCAATGATCAATATGTGGGATATCAGAACAGAAGATTTTTATGCCGACTTGCCTTCCGCAAGAGTAGTGTTTGAAGATGGTATGCATGGCTTAATTAATGAAAGTGGGAAGGTAATTCAAAAGCAATATGGATTCATTGGGACCTTTCATGATGGCGTAGCACGCTTTTCTAAAAAAGGAAAACTATCTGGAAGTACCCACAAAAATGCCAAAGGATTGGATGTCAAAGTTGCTGATTATATCGAAGATTTGGAGACTCCGCATTATTTGATTGATTACACAAAACATGATTTAAAATTTGAGGAATCAGCAGTTTTGACCTGTGAAGATTGCAAATTTGGTTACATGGATACTTTAGGTACGATCTTGATTGCACCAAATTATACGTTTGCCAAGAATTTTGTCAATCATACCGGGCTGGTTGAAATGGATGGCAAATGGGGAATGGTCGATTCGACGGGAAAGGAAGTCTTACCATGTCAATTTAAAGGTATTCGGTATTTAGAAAACACCGAAAATAAAATTGTTGAAGTTTACAACAATACCAAGAAGTATGGTTTGATTGACAGTACTGGACATGTGAATGTAGACATTAGTTATGATGCCATTGAATCTTGCAGCGATGAACGATTCGCGGTAAAAAATAATGGAAAATGGGGATACACCAACATGACGGGAGAAGAAGTAATTCCGTGTCAATACAAAAAGGTGAAACCATTTAGCGATACAATTGCTGCGGTCAAAAAAGGAAGTAAATGGGGTTTTATCAATAAATCAGGGGAAGAAGTTTTACCACTTGAATTTAGAAGAGCTGGTGATTTTGTGGAAGATAAAATGTGGGTAAGTCGAAAAAGTAAAATTGGTTTCATTGATAAAACTGGAAAGTGGGTGATTCCTGAGCAATTTGATAAATGCAATAATTTCAAAAATGGAGTCGCAGTAGTAGCCTACAAAGGGCAATATGGATTAATCGACACAAATGGTAATTACATTGTTAGACCCAAGTATAAATTTATCAGTGAATTCAATGAACATGATTTAGCAATTGTCAAATTTGGAAATAATAAAATTAAACAAGGTGTTATTAATCAGTCTGGTGAAGTGATTACCAAAAAATCTTACAATTCCATTGCGCCTTATCAAGAAGGAATGGCAGTCGTGAAAACAGAAAAAGGATATGGAGCCATTGATAATTACGGAAGACTAGTTGTCGAAACAAAGTATACGTCATTCTCAAATTATTCAGAAGGAAAAGCAGCCGTCCAACGAAATGGGAAATGGGGATTTGTGGATAAAAAAGGGAATGAAATTATCCCGCTAGAATTTTCAAAATGTTTGGATTACAAAGATGGGATAGCAGTCGTGTATAAAGGATATAGAAAAGCAGGTTTGATTGATGCAGATGGCAATTACATTATTGAGCCTAGTATAAACCGAATGGTCGACTTCTCCAATGGACGTGGAAAAGTCAGAAGTGCAGATCGAAGTACTTATTATTTTATCGGATCCAATGCTACCGTTGCAGACATAAGTTATGATATGGCAAGTGATTATCAACATGGTGTTGCCGCTGTCAAATCTGGTAATTATTGGGGCATCATTAATACACAGGGCATTGAATTAATTTCACCTAAATTTGAAAAAATAGAAAATTACCAATCCGGTTATGCGAAAGTTCGAATCAATCGATTATATGGACTCGCCAACTTAAAAGGAGAGGTCATCGTAGCGCCTGATTATGAGTTTATCAACTATGCAGGCAATGGTTTGTTTAGAGTAGAGCGAGGGGATCGCATCGGGTATTTTGATTGGAAAGGGAAGTGGGTTTGGGAATTGAATCGATGATGCTCAAATTTTATTTATTTGCTATCAAATTTTACTATTGAAATTGACTTTGAAAGTCTATATTTGTCCCAATGGCTAAAGGACGCGTCATACTCTCCCAAGACAGAATCAATCTTACACTTGAGCGGCTTGCGCATCAATTGATAGAAACGTATTCTAACTTTCAAGATACTTGTATTATTGGAATTCAACCACGCGGTATTATTCTTGCCGAACGGATTATCGAAAAATTATATGCCATCCCTGAGATCAATCAATTGGAATTTGGAAAGCTGGATATAACTTTTTTTAGAGATGATTTCCGAACTCGGGAAAAACCACTTGTAGCCAATGAAACGGAATTGGATTTTTTAGTTGAGAATAAAAATGTGATCCTCGTAGATGATGTGTTATATACAGGCAGAACGATCCATGCAGCCATGACCGCACTTCAGCATTACGGCAGACCAAAACAAGTTGAGTTATTGACATTAATAGACAGACGTTTTAATCGACATCTCCCCATTCGTGCGGATTATGTTGGATTGACAGTGGATGCAATAGATGAGGCATTTGTAAAAGTTGAGTGGAAGGAAGAAGCCAAGAAAGATCAAGTTTTATTATACACTGAAAAAAGAGAATTGAAATAGCATATGACAACCACCTCACAATTGAGTACCCGCCATATACTAGGTATCAAATACCTGACAGTGGATGATATCAAGCTCATTTTGGAGACGACCAAATATTTCAAAGAGGTAATCAATCGACCGATTAAAAAAGTACCCTCTTTGAGAGATGTTACTATTGCTAATTTGTTTTTTGAAAATTCGACAAGGACAAGAATATCTTTTGAGCTAGCAGAAAAAAGGCTATCAGCAGATACTATAAATTTTTCGGCATCTGCCTCTTCTGTCAAAAAAGGAGAAACATTGTTAGATACCGTCAACAATATTTTGTCTATGAAAGTTGATATGGTGGTCATCCGTCATCCATCTCCAGGAGCTCCGACTTTTTTATCAAACCATATAGAAGCCAACATTATAAATGCGGGAGATGGAACCCACGAGCATCCTTCGCAAGCATTATTGGATGCCTTTTCAATTCAGGATAAAATTGGAAGTATAAAAGGAAAAAAAATTGTAATAGTCGGAGATATCTTACATTCACGAGTCGCCTTGAGCAATATCTATTGTCTCAAAAAATTGGGTGCGGACGTAAAAGTTTGTGGTCCACCGACATTAATTCCAAAGTACATTAGTTCATTGGGAGTTGAGGTTGAATACGACATTCGAAAAGCATTGGAGTGGTGTGATGTAGCCAACGTTTTGAGAATCCAATTGGAGCGACAAGACATCAAATACTTTCCTTCGATAAGAGAGTATTCTCAGTATTTTGGAATCAATAAAAACTTATTAAATAGTTTGAAAAGTGAGGTGGTGATCATGCACCCAGGACCGATAAATCGAGGTGTTGAGATTACGAGTGATGTTGCAGATTCGAATCAATCGATCATACTGCAGCAAGTTGAAAACGGAGTCGCAGTGCGCATGGCTTTACTATTTTTATTGGCTGCAAAAAGGTAGAAACTATTGGAGTAACAATCTGAATTACAAAACGTTATATATAATTGGAGGAGCTGGATATTGAATTAGGTGATATTTTTTTAACATTCATAATCTGCTATTCCTGTATTATTTGTATCTTTTAACACGAATGAAAAGGATAAACCCATATTTAATATGAAAACTTTGAAAATTTTCGTAGCTGTCTTGCTTTTGCAAATTCCGCTAGGAAATCCACTTATCGGGCAATGCACTGCCCTCTTATCTGTTAATAAGCTTGGTCAAAATTATCACATTTTGAGAGCGAAACCTCAAACTTTAGTAGTGCGAGGCACCTATAGTTATACAATTGAATTGATTAACGATGAAAAAGGTGTAAGTGCATTGGTCACATCGGTGAGTGGTGTCGAATTCAATGAAGGAGATGAATTAATTTTCATGGATCGAGGAAAGCAAAGAAAGATCTATCGATTTGTTGAGATGGGAGAACAATCTTCAAAAGGAGGAACACCAATCCATCAGAATACACTTCAATTAGATGTCGCTGCCATTGAGTGGTTTTCTAAAACTAATATTGAAACGATTTATATCAAAAACAATATTAGTAATCAAATGCGAAAATTTACGGTAAACCCAAATCGACAAACGGAGTTCAAATCTACTGCATCTTGTTTCAACAATACGCTGGATAAATCTAAAGTGAAATCAGTTGCTTTGGTAAATGCAGATCTATCAACTGGTGGACCTGTTTCAAATACCGGAATCAAATCATCAGGTAGTAATATAGGCGGAGGAACCGGTAAGCGGGTGACTGATATTAGTTTATTGAATGATGAAGAATTGGCAGATCTAAGAAAGCAATTGGCAGAAGTGAAAGATAAGATCAGAGAAGAAATTGCAGCAGAACAAGCGAAAGGCGATAAAATAAAAGCAAAATTACGTCAAGAAGTAGCGGCAGAACGAGAACTTGCTGCAAAGAAAAGAGCAGAATTTGCGCAAGAAGTTTTGGATGCCCGGAAAAACTCACAAGTAGAAATCGATGCTTCTAGCACTAAAGTTGCGGAAAGTGTAGTCGCTGCAAAAGAAAAAGCGGCAGTAAAAATAGATGAGTACAACATGAGCGTTGTCGAATCCAAAAAAAGAGCAGAATCGGAAATTAGCAAAACAAAAATTGAATCCGCCCAACAAGTTGCAGACGCACGAAAATTAGCTACTGAAGAAATCCAAAAAGTAAAAGAAACTTTGGAACAAGCAAAATTGGAGTATGCAGATGAAGTTGCAAATGCTCGTGAAAATTCTCAAACCGAGTTGGATAAAATTAGAGAAGAAACTGCCAAAACGATCGCAGAAGCAAGAGAGAAGGCAAAAACAGAAAAGAATAAAACAGCAGAGGATGTTGTCAATCAAAAGAAAACGGCAGCAGAACAAATCTTACAAACAAGAGAAGAAACCGCAGAAGCAATTGCTCAAATTAAAGAGAATGCAGTATTAGAAAAACAAAAAGTAGCTTTTGATGTAGCAGAGCAAAGAAGAAAAGGAGAAGAACAGAAAGCACTCCTAATGGAAAGTAATGCAACTGAAATTGCAGACATAAAAGAAAATGCAGCTAAGGTGAAAGAGGAAAGTGCGCTGGAGGTAGTTGCTGCAAAACAAAAAGCAACCGAGGAAATTTCAAAATCGCAAGAAGCAGTTGCTGCTGAAAAACAAAGAGCAACCGAAGAAGTCGGTAAAACCAAACAAGAAGCTGCACAGGACGTAGCGGAAACGAAAGAAAAGGCTTCAGCCGAAAAAGAAAAATCTGCTCAAGAAGTAGCTGCTGCCAAACAAAAGGCGGCACAAACAATTACTGAGGTCAACCAAGAAGCTGCCGCAAAAGTAGTAGAAGCAAAGAAACGGGCTGACACCGAAAAAGCGGAAATCGCAATGGAGGTCGCAAGTGCCAAAGAAAAAGCAGTACAAGAAGTAAAACGAATTCAAGAGGAAATGAAAGCGGCCATCGCAGAACTGAAATCCAAAGAAGCGGAAGTAAAACAAAGTTCGGCTGAAGAAGTAGCAGCAGCAAAACAAAAAGTTGCGGAAGAAGTAACAAAAGCGAAGGAAGAGGCGGCCTCAAAAGTTGCGGAAGCCGTTAATAAATCTAAAGAAGCAGAAAATACTTATACCCAAGAAGTAGTCGAAGCCCAAGAAAGTGCAAAAAAACGGATGGAAGAGATTCAAATGGAAGTAGCTGAAAAAATAGCAGCTGCGAAGTCAAAAGAATCTGAATCGAAGAAGGTGACCGCAAAAGAAGTTAATGATGCGCAAGCAGCAGCCAAAAAGCAAATCGCTGATGCTAAGGAAACTGCTGCAAAAGAAATTGCATCGATTAAAGAAGAAGAATCTAAAGCAAGAGAAGCTTCCGCTTTGGAAATAGCCCAAACTAAAAAAGAAGCAGCAGCAAATATCTCTCAAATCAAACAAGATGAAGCCGAAGCCATCAATCAAGCGAAACAAGCAGCAGCAGCTGAAAGAGAACAAATTGCCAATGAAGTTGCTAGTGCAAAGGAAAAAGCGGCATTAGAAATTTCTGCAATAAAGCAAGAAGCACTCAAAGAAATTGAAGCAATCAAAGAATCTGCTGCAAAAGAAAAGGAAGCCGCAGCACTTGAAGTGTTGAAAGCAAAGGAAGATGCTTCAACAGAAATTGCCGCAACTAAGGAAGCTGCAGCCAATCAAGTAGCAGCTGCTAAAAACAGTGCAGCCGAAGAAATTGAGATCGTGAAAAAAGAATCGGAAGATAAGAAACTTGAGTTAACAGCAGAGGTAGCCAAAGTAGAGAAAGAAACAAAAGACGAAATAATGGCCTCAAGAGAATTGGCTGCTAAGGAAGTTGCGCAAATTCAAAAAGAAAGTGCTGAAAAGAAAGAAGGCTATCGTCAAGACGCAGAAGAAGCACGAAAAAAATCTTTGGATGAAATTACAGAGGCTCAAAAACAAAGCTCAGAGTCGATTTATGAGGCGAAACAACTAGCTACCGAACAGATCACAAAAGTAAAAGAAGATACAGCAAAATTGATCGCAGAAGAGCAAAATAACTTAAAGGAAATTCAAGCATCGATCAAAAAAGCGCAAGATGAACTCAAGGAAGTCGAGCGAATGATTAAAGAAGCGCAAAAAGGCAACTAGCAATAGTTCACTCAATTTAACAGCATTTTTAAATCCATTCAGTGTAGTAGCTGAATGGATTTAATTTTTCTGAACGGCTTGTTATCGCATCAACGGTTAAAATTTTATTAATGGGATTCGATTGGCTTTTCTTGTTACAATAAAGACGACATATTTGCATTATTGAATTGAATCGCTATAATCATAAATTACACACATGAGAATTGTTTTACTCACACTATTTTTTATTTCAAATTTCCTTTTAATCTCAGCTCAAGAGGGATACAACATTGAAGTTGAGATTGCCAACTACAGCAATGATAAAGTTGTTTTAGGATATCATCTGGGGGATAAGCAATACATTCAGGATACATCATTTCTTTCAAATGGAAAGTATTTATTTTCAGGGGATGAAGCATTGGATCCTGGTGTCTATTTATTGATACTACCGCCGGATAATAATTATTGTCAAATATTGATTGAAGAAAAAGATCAGCATTTTACTTTCAAAACGGACGCAAAAAATTTGACCGATCAAGTGAAAGTTTCGGGGAGTCCGAATAATAAGTTGTTTTATAGTTACATGGATTTTTTGAATGGGGCTCGTAAAAAAGTCAAAGCAATTAATGACAAAATTGACAAAGCCAGTGAGAAAGAAAAAATAAAATTGGAAGAAGCGTTATCAAAAGTAAATGAGGAAGTGAAGCAATATCAAAATGACTTGATAAAAAATAATCCGAAATCACTAACCAGTGCAATTGTTAAAGCAGGACTAGAAATTAAAATCCCAGAATATGAAGGCACAACGGAAGAGAAGAAACAAAAGCAATATGAATATTACAAAGCCCATTATTTTGACCATGTTGATTTGGGGGACGAAAGACTTTTGAGATCACCTGTCTTATATAAAAGAGTGGACTATTACCTAAATAAGCTAACACCACAACATCCTGATTCCATAAATGTCTCGATGGATTATTTATTGACATCGATGGAGCCTGCAGAAAAATCCTTCAAGTATTACCTGATTCATTATTTAAATAAATATGCAAAATCGAAAATCGTAGGAATGGATGCAGTTTATGTTCATTTGGTTGAAAATTATTACGCAAAAGGCAAAGCAATGTGGACAGATGAGGAACAAGTCAAGAAGATAATTGACAATGCCAAAACGTTGAAACCTATTCTGATCGGCAAAATTGCTCCAGACATCAAAATGCAGAAGCAGGATAAAACTCCGATATCGTTGCATGACATCGAAGCTAAATATACCGTCTTATTCTTTTGGGATCCGGATTGTGGACATTGTAAAAAATCAATGCCTGAAATGATTAAATTCTACGACGATTATAAGAGCAAAGGAGTTGAAGTATTTTCGGTTTGTACAAAAGTCATGGACAAAGTAAGTATGTGTTGGGAAACAATCGAAGAAAAGCAAATGGGAAAATGGTTAAACGTAGTAGACCCATATATCCAATCTCGATATAAATCTATCTATGATATTAAGACGACTCCAAGAATCTTTGTTTTGGATGAAAACAAGAAGATCTTATCCAAAAGGATAGGAGTTGAACAACTACCAGAATTATTTGATCAAATATTAAAGTCAGACACTAACAAATAATCAAGTAACATTTACAGTCTTGATTATTTTGTGGTACAAACTAGGAATGTATCTCCTGAAGTAGACCATTAAAACCTCTTTACCTCCAATGTAGACTTCCTTCTTACCTGAATTGATTGCTTTGACTGCTTTCTTGGAAAATACTTCTACTGACATTCCATTTGCTTGTGCATTATCCATTTTATTTTGTTGTTGCCCCGTTCCCGTAAGCGCATTCACAGAAATGTTGGTTCTAATATATCCAGGACAAATTAAGGTCACTTTTATGTTGTTTGTGTGTAATTCTGCGCGAAGTGATTCGAAAAATCCATGCAGAGCGTGTTTAGATGCCGCATATGAAGTCCGAAGTGGGGAACCGAATTTCCCTACCAAACTCGTAATAACAGCAAAATGACCGCTATTTTGCTTAATAAAATGGGGAATCAATAATTTGGATAAGTATATAGTACCCAAGTAGTTGATAGCCATCAATTTCTTATCTACATCAATATGTGTTTCATTTGCTAATGCTCTTTGAGAGATACCTCCGCAATTTATTAATAGCTGAACATTTCCGCACTGTCTGATTGTATCCGCTACAATTTTGGGAAGCGATTCATGATTTGCAAGATCTAAAGGTTGAACAATTACTTTAACCTGAGTTTCTAAAATTGCCTTTAACTCATTTAGAGCTACCGCATTTCTTGCCGATAGTACCAAATTCGCACCGATGCTAGCATAATCCAAAGCAAATTGTTTACCAATTCCAGAAGAAGCACCAGTGATCCAAACCCATTTTTTTTCGTAATTCATAGTATGATATTTGAATGTAATTTACTCTAATTTTTAATTATTCCAACATTAAATTTAGGGAGAGGACATTATCATAAAAACCAGGTTTTAAACACATAACAATAGATTGAAGTAACGACTTCATTTTATAAAAACAGACAAAATTTTAAAAAAAAATGGAGTAGGCACCTCATTTTTAAAGGGGAAATAAAATTTAATTGAAACAAAATTTGGAAATAACAGTAAGTACATTCTATATTTGAAGATTAGTAATAAGTTTACGTAATCCGATTATGCCTTGTTACAACAATGTTCTTTGAAAAATTTGGTTGAATAATATATTTCTATAAAAAAAGAAGTAATCAATTATACAGCATTAGAATGTTAGGATATAGCTAACGAAAGTAGATTGTTTTGGAACGCTATTATATCAGGTCAATCTTCAGTTACACAAATATTTCCTAGAAGCAATTTTGTTAATTCTAATCTATATAAGACAACAAACATATTTTATTATATCTCATTAATTTAAGTAAAATTCCACACTATGAAATTTGAAATTTTTAAAGGAAGTAACAAAAAGTTTTATTTCCGATTAAAGTCCAATAATGGACAAATTGTTCTTGCAAGTCAAGGATATAAAGATATGGCTGGTGCAAAAAAAGGTGTCGCAGCTGTAAAAGCAAACTGTAAAAAAGCATCTGCTTATTCAAAAAGTTCTTCGAGAAACGGAAAATTCTTTTTTGAAATTAAAGCAGGAAATGGAGAAACCGTTGCAGTTAGTCAAATGTATGCCTCAAAAGCTACCGTTTCTAAAGCAATAGGTAGTATCAAGAAATCAGTTCCTAAGGCAAAAATTACGGACATAACCACTAAGGTTACTACCAAAAAAGCTACAGCAAAAAGAAAGCCAGCAGCTAAAAAAGCAACTGCTAAGAAAAAGACAACTACGGCTAAGAAAAAAACCACTGCTAAGAAAAAAACGGCTACTAAGAAAAAAGCTACAGCGAAAAGAAAGCCAGCAGCAAAAAAGACGACTGTCAAGAAAAAAGCTACAGCGAAAAGAAAGCCAGCAGCTAAGAAGCGTGTAGTCAAGAAAAAGACGACAGCGAAAAGAAAGCCAGCAGCTAAGAAGCGTGTAGTCAAGAAAAAGACGACAGCGAAAAGAACGCCAGCAGCTAAGAAGCGCGTAGTCAAGAAAAAGACAACAGCGAAAAGAAGAGCAAGTTCAAGAAGATAAAAAGCTTCTTTAAAATAATAGAGACTGTCCGATACATTGGGCAGTCTCTTTTTTTATATATCTACTTTGAATTCCACTGTTAATGTTTGCTGGCAAAGGCAAGTTAAAAATATAAGATATGTGAGTATTTTGTTATATAATTCAACCGAATTTTAATGACCACAGATGAGTGGTATCAATAAATAAAAAAAAACGGTGTAAGGCATTACCCCACACCGTTTTTACGTACAATTTATTTTTTAATTACAGCCCAATTGAGTCATAGAAAGCGGATCACTTACCGGGATACATCCACCTGAAGGTAAAGACTCAGGTTGATATCTAGCTAGATTCGGATCATATAATGACTCCGCCATAAAAGCAGTAATGTCTTCAATATCTTGTGATGTCAAATTCAGCGGTACAAAGTCTTCTGCCAACTGTTCGGCAGGAATACTAATTTCCGTAACCGCATCATTGTAATATTCAACAACTGCTTTCAGTGACCGTATACTACTTCCGTGTCCAAAGAATTTTGAATCCTTTAAATTATACAATTGAGGTGTTTTAAATTTGTATTTATCTTCGTCAAGTCCTGTGAATTGCGCTCTTCCCAAATTGGCTGCGGAGTTTTCGCCTGCCTGAAAAACGGTTTCCGGACAGGAGTGTAAGTCCGCCATTCCTAATGCATGAAAATCTGTTTCGCTCAACGCTGGCCCTGTATGGCAATTCCCGCATTTAGCTTGTGTGAAAAACAAAACTGCACCTCTTTTCTCGGAGGCACCCATTGCAGATTTTTCTCCTTTCAACCATTTTTGAAATGGCGCTTGATTGGCCATGATGGTTCGTTCATAGGCTGCAATTGCCAAACCTGCAGTAACTCTTGTGTATCTTGTTTCAATAGTCTTATCAGAAAAAGCTGCATCGAACAATGCTCTGTAACCTAAATTATCCAATAATTCATCGTCGATTCCCATTCTATGAACTTTTAATCCAGCGATTGCTTGAATTTCCGTACCCATAAAACCTAAATTATTGTTTTCAATAGGTGTTCCAATTGTCCAAGCATATTCAGTACCTTCATTCACACCAGTCGCACCAAATTGCCCATTCCATAACATTACTTCTTGAAAGGCGGTATTCATGGCGGATGGAGTACGTAGCGGTTGGACATCTAATTGATCTCCGGAATACAAACTTCCTCTTTCTCTTGCTTCCCCGTTGTGTCCAAAACCAACTCCTCCTTCACCGACACCTTGCCATCGACCTGCTTGAAATCCAGCAGATGCAAAGTGGCAAGATGCACAAGAATAGGTTTTCAATCCAACTGCTTGTTCTGGATTAATTCCTAGTGCCGTTTCATGAAATAATAGCTTCCCTAATTGCACTTTTTCAGCAGTGATAGGATTATTGGGATCTTGCGGGATATTGGCGTAATCATCACTATCTGGAAATTTGAAAAAATCCAATCCCTCTCCCTCAGAAATACTGTTTAATGCACTTTCTAATTGATTGTCCAGTTCTGTATTCGTTCCCGGAGAATCATCAGCGTCCTTTTTACATGCTCCAAATAATAACAATGAAGACAGAAAAAACAACATATGTAGTTTTCTCATTTTTAGATATTTATGTTTATAACTTATTGAATGTCAATTGATTAAGATTGAGTTTGTCTTACAATTGACAAAAAATATGCCGCAACATAACCTGCCATAAAAAAAAGAGGATCGAATTAAATCGAACCTCTTTTTTAAAGAAAATAAGTTGAGAATTTATTTATTCTACCGCTTCATTATTGTCTTCTTCCACTTCTGGTTCTACATAAACAGGTACATCTAGCATCGGAAGTTCCATCCACTGTTTTTCCGCTTTACTGATACTTCCAAATCCAAGGAACCCCCCTGAAGCTTTGGCGACATGCTGTGCAAAAGAAGTTAAGCTTGTATGTAAACGTTTTGCCATGATCGGACTCATTTTTGGAAAAATAGGATTTAGACCTTTTAATTTTTCCGAAATAATAATGTTCCTTTCTTCAGGAGAATGTGGAAGTTCATTCATATAATGATTCATTCGATCGGAAAATGTTTTTCCAACTTCGATGTAATAGTCATTTAATAAATCAGGATGTGCGTAAGTTCTGATGTCCGTTAATTTCTTAGACCATGCTTTTTCTTCGGCATCAATTTCACCATCAGCTCCTGCAATTAAAATTGTAACCAATGGAACTGCATCTACAACTAAAGCGGATTCCTCAGTGGTCAGTCCTTCAAAAATGTTTTCTGAAACCATTCTAAAATTAATTTTTTTTGAGTGATCAAATAAGCGACAAAGATATGTTTAAATTATCATAAGTCCATATTCCTATTTATAACAAAATTATTTTGAATTCTGTTTTCAACGTACATTGCTAAAATGGCTCATTATATCAAAGTTATACGCCGTTTTATTCTTTTTTTACAAAATAAATAGCTCAAAATTACCGATGATTAATCAAGAGCATGAACTTAAAAAAACAGATAAAACAGTATCTTTGGTTTTCATACTATCTAAACATACAACGTGGCGAAAAAAGCTAAATCCAAGTCCAAGAAGATCACTCCTTTGATGCAGCAATACCAAAGTGTCAAAGCGCAGCATCCTGATGCAATCTTGTTGTTCAGAGTCGGTGACTTTTATGAGACGTTTGGAGAAGATGCGGTCACAACTGCTAAGATTTTAGGAATTGTATTAACCAAAAGAAATAATGGCGGCGTTGATATTGAATTGGCGGGATTTCCTCACCATTCTTTAGATTTATATTTACCCAGAATGGTCCGAGCGGGTTATCGGGTTGCCATCTGCGAACAACTCGAAAAACCAAGCAAAGAAAAGAAGATTGTAAAACGTGGCGTCACAGAAGTAGTAACTCCCGGAATTGCAACCAGTGATCAATTATTGAATCACAAGACAAATAATTTCTTAGCGGCAGTTTCAATTGGAAAAAAAGACAATCACGGATTAGCATTGTTGGATATTTCTACGGGTGAATTTCTCGTTTGCGAGGGAAGTGCAGGATATATTGACAAAATGTTGCAAAGTTTCACTCCTTCTGAAGTAATTTATTCCAAAAACAAGGGGAAAGAATTCGAACAATATTTTGGAAGCGGTTTTTATACCTATCCTTTAGATGATTGGGCATTTTCATTTGATTATTGCAAAGAAAAAATTGTTGACCATTTTGAAATCCACTCTTTAAAAGGATTTGGAATTGAGGAAATGGAGTCCGCTCAAATTGCTGCAGGATCCATTTTACATTACCTATCGACCACAGAAAATACGAATCTAAAACATATAAGTGCAATCAAAAGAATTCAACCGAACCGCTATGTTTGGTTGGACCGTTTTACAATTCGGAACTTGGAGTTATTGTTTTCGCCACATGAAGGTGGGGTGGCATTGATAGATGTGATGGACAAAACCATATCTCCAATGGGTGCAAGATTGATGCGTAAGTGGGTTGTTTTACCGCTGAAAAATACTGCAGATATTGATGCACGACTAAATATGGTTGAGTACTTTATTTCTAAATCAGAGGTGAAGGAAGAGGTTGAAAAATCCATTCGCTTAATTGGAGATCTGGAAAGATTAATTTCAAAAGTACCGCTTGGAAAGGTGAATGCTCGTGAAGTCATGCAATTGAAAAAATCTTTGGATGCGATTGAGCCAATCAAAACACTTATTTCTAAAAAGAGTAAAAATAAGCAGCTACTTCAATTGGTTGATCAACTCAATCCTTGTAAAGTATTGGCCGATCAAATCGGAAAAACCATCATTGAAGATCCGCCACTCAATTTGTCAAAAGGAAGTATCATTAAATCCGGCATTCATGAAGAAATGGATGATTACCGAAACACTTTGAATAATAGCAAAGAGTTGTTGGTAGAAATTCAAAAAACAGAAGCGGACAAAACAGGAATCGCAAATTTAAAGATTGGATTTAACAATGTGTTTGGATATTACCTGGAAGTTACCAATAAGTACAAAAACCAAGGATTGATTCCGGATAATTGGGTGCGAAAACAAACTTTGACCAATGCAGAACGATATGTGACGGATGAGTTGAAAAAATTAGAAAATAAAATACTGACTGCGCAAGAAAAAATGCTGGCGTTGGAAGAAATGATATTCCAACAATTAATCAGTGCGATATTAGATTATATAAAACCTATTCAATTAAATGCAACATTGATTGCACGTTTGGATTGTTTGCTTTCATTTGCAACCATATCTCAAAAGAATGATTATCATCGTCCAGAGATCAATGATTCATTTGTGATTGATATCAAAGATGGTCGTCATCCGGTGATTGAACAAAATTTGGCACTTGGTGAATCCTATGTGCCCAACGATGTTTTTCTGGATAATGAATCTCAGCAAATCATCATGATTACCGGTCCTAATATGGCTGGTAAATCTGCGCTATTAAGGCAAACCGCATTGATAAGTCTGATGGCGCAAATGGGTTCTTTTGTTCCTGCTAAAAAAGCAACCTTAGGAGTGATTGATAAAGTGTTTACTAGAGTGGGAGCGTCGGATAATATTTCTTCAGGTGAATCTACTTTTATGGTCGAGATGAATGAGACTGCGAGTATCATGAACAATATATCCGATCGAAGTCTGATTTTATTAGATGAAATCGGTCGAGGTACGAGTACGTACGATGGAATTTCCATTGCATGGTCGATTGCTGAATATTTACACGACAATGCCATTGCACAACCCAAAACATTATTTGCGACTCATTATCATGAATTAAATGAATTGGAAGAAAAATTCCCTAGAATTAAGAATTTCAATATTGCAACTAAAGAAATTGGTCAAAAAGTAATATTTCTGCGTAAATTAGTAAAAGGTGGCAGTAAACATAGTTTTGGGATTCATGTTGCGAAAATGGCGGGAATGCCGAAATCCATAGTAGACAGAGCAACGACGATTCTATCTCATTTAGAGAAAAAAGTAATAGAATCTGGTGACAATTCCACAACTAATGACGTCCAAAAAACGTTATCTAGTATATCAAGTCCCATGCAGTTAAATATATTTGAAGCACCCGATCCAAAAGCTACTGAACTAGTTGAATCCCTTAACAAAATGGATATTAATGCTTTAACACCAATAGAAGCATTGATGAAATTGAATGAATTGAAAGATTCTTTGAAATAGAACAACTTATATATATGGTTTAAACCAAATGTGGTAGTCTATTAAATATCCCGTATATTATTTATCTTTATGGTATCTATTTTGCTACAATTAGAATAGTCTTACCCTCCCATTAGCTATATAATATTCCTAATTAGAACATATGAATACGAATAAACAAGGTGGAACAGTTGTAGATGAACGCATAAAAGAAATGCTTGAGGTTAACAAAAAGCAGAAAGAGTTTTATGAGTCGATGCAAGAGTACATGAACACGGAGAATGCCGAAGGGGATAGTTTTATCAATAGAGGTTGGTCAAGAGTAAGAGCTCGTTTTCATCAATCAATGGCTGAATTTGGTCTCTATGATGATCTTAGGCTTTTGCATGAAGAATGGGTTGGTGATTTATCCAATAAAAAAGTTTTTGATTTGGGATGCTATGACGGCTATCCTGGAACCATAAAAATGGCTGTTGAAGCTGAAGAATATTATGGCATTGATTTGAGTGAACCTGCCATTAATGTTTTAAATAAAAAATTGGCAGAAGCAGGTGCACCAAATGCAAAAGCAGAATCTGTTGATTTTCTAGCACCTGAATTTCAAGAAGTAAATAAAAACAAATTTGATGTGGTTTATGCACACGCGGTAGCACATCACTTTGAGCATTTTGAGTTATTCCTTGAAAATGTCAAAAACATCATGAAAGATGATGGTATCGTAGTCACCTACGACCCTATGCAGACTTATACACCTTTCAGATGGTTGCGTAATCTATATCGTCCGTTTCAAGCTGATGCAAGTTGGGAGTGGCCATTCAGGAAAAGTAATTTCGAAGCTATTCAAAAGCATTTCAAGATTGATAAAATGCATGGGTCAATGGGGAAAGCCAAATGGGCAATTCCTGTTTACATGATGAATAAAAAGAAGGGGAAAGAATTGGGGATGAAATGGCATGCACAAGATATGGAAAGAAGCCAAAAATTAGGTCCAGATCTTTGGAAATGTATGCACGTTACGATGGTTTGGAAAAAGAAATAAAAAAAGTAGGGGCGTTGCATTGAAACGCCCCTACTTTTTTTGCAACGTTCCCCATTTTTTATTCCACCACCATCTTACCGCTAATCAATTGCCCATCAGTATTCGCCAATAAATAAAAATACATTCCTGCCTTCAAATCTTTTCGATTAACCATCAATGAATTGGTCTTGATATTTTCATATTTTCTGACCAATTTCCCATCAATCGCATATAAATTCAAAGTTTGAATTTGTTTAGAAGATTCTTTAAAAGCAAAGATTGTTTGCTCAGAAAATGGATTGGGCTGAATGGTGAGTTGATTGTTATCATAAATATTTGAAGTACTTGTTGGGTCTTCAAAAACTTCTTGTACCGTATTTCCAATTTCAATTAAGCCACTGATATCAGGACAGGGATGTGGTACATTTGGTTGTGCGATAACTGCAAAAGACATTTCATGAATGGCACCTGCAGGAGCTGCAACCGGGCCTGATGTAACCAACGCATGTCTATTACAGAATGGAACATAGGTGCACATCGACCAACCATCTTCATCACTAGGAGAATCTGGGTATGCATAAGGCGTATATTCTTCGCTAGACGCATCTGGGTCATACCCCGAACCACCATAAGAATGTGGTGAACCGTCTTTCCAAAGTCCTTTTTGATAATTTTGATACTCAGGTGGAAAATCAGGTCCAAAAAAAACAGGAGGCGGGTCACATACCCCGTCCGAAACATAAGTCATAAAACTAGTCATTCCTAGATCTTCTGCATTCCCATTTTCAAAAGAGGTCATACCTTTTAAAACCTTAATACCGACAATTGGAATTTCTTTACAATAGGTTTCGATTCCAAAACAATCGCATCCATTTTGTCCGTCGACATTATCTTCATTGTAAACATAGGCGATATTTTCTTCTGGAATACAACCATAGAAATCATCCCAAAAGCATCCTAAGTCCATATCTAACCATAT
>CALFWW010000147.1 GCA_937928575.1 uncultured Saprospiraceae bacterium
GCAATTATACATAATATCCAACTTCAACTTTTCAGGCCCCTCCAGTATGTTGTCTTCAAGAATCGTAATAGGCAGTACTACAGATGTCTCACCAGCAGGAATCGTAACACTCAGTGGAATTTCTACAAAATCAATCCCATTGATCGCTTCACTTTCCGGACTGATACTATAGCTAATGACATAATCTTCATTGAGGTTTGTTAAATCGTTTCTGGTAAAAACAAATTGCCCATCCACACAACTTTCATAAGCGATCGGTTCATCAGTCCCTGGTACTTCCGCCTGAACATTTACGCCTTCTCCCAAATCAAAACTATTGGTTTCTAAAAAAACTGCTGAGTCTAAATTAGCATCACCAACATCACCAATAATTAAACGGATATGATAAGTCTGACAAGGGATAACTTGAAAAGAAGCGGTCAGCGCAACCGTATATCCATCATATTCAATTAGATCTTCTGCTGCGGGACTTGAGGTAATCATGCAATTTTCTGCATCAAGATTGGTTACATTATCAATGTAAAAGTTTTCATTAGACAAATGATTAACGTTATTGATACTCACATCTTCATTTGTGAGCGCTAACTTCGCAACGTTTATCGCATTATTGTCGAAAGTCCCATTGATACCTGGTCCACTAACAAAAAAACCAAACACATCATTGAATGTTGAACCTACAAATTCACAATATTCTTCAGATGCGAAGACATATCGAAAGGTGACTCTATTATCCAAAGGAATAAAATCAAATTCTATTCCTGTAGCATCAAAAAGGGTACTAGTCGCTAATACATTCAGATCAGCATCTTCGCTGGTAATATTGAAAGCGAAACTAGCATCGCTACTATGGTTGGGCCCCTCGGCTAAATCAATGTCTCCAGTTGAGAGAATGATCCCGTCATTGATATCAATTATATCTCCCCCATTTTCAAATTGCCCAATACTAATTGTTTCACTTCCGATGGCAGTGATATTGCTTACATTTCTACAATTTCCTTTGATAAAAACATTCTTAACCAATTCTTCTACACCCAAATTATTTTTTGTGGGTATCCCTTCTTCTTGTGTATATAAATTAAAAGTCAAGATTAGAAAAAATAGGAATGTGAAAAATCTTGACATGAATGATTTTTAATTGGTCTCATCAGGTAGGATATCCTTTGGCAACTATGATGACTAAATTACGGATAAAATAGCAAACATCTAAAAAAGAGTGCATGGATTTGTTTCATGCTGAATTAAGGATGTGTGAATGAAAGTTAGCAAATCAATATCTACAAATTACGATCATCCAGATAAATTGAGCAGCAGACGAGTAAATAAAAATAATTAGGATCGAATTTTCATATATAAAAGCTAAGTCAAATTAAAGTACTGAAAAGAATTATAAAAAAGAGCGCATCAAGATATTCCTAATGCGCTCTTTTAGAATTTCATATCTTCTAAAATTTACAAATCCTTATGCGAGCCGTCACAAAAAGAACCTGATTTATTGTGCTTACAACCGCACCAAGCTTTTGTTGTCTTCTCTTCAATTGTTTCCATCGTTGGCGTAAATCCAGAACCCTTGTGAGAGCCATCGCAGAAAGGTTGCTTGGAGGATGCTCCACATGAACACCATGCATACGTACCTGGTTCCATTTCCATGACATACGGAGACTTTTGTGGTATTTTCTTTTCCATAATATTTTTATGTAGTTGGTTTAAATTTGATAAATACGCTTAAAAAATCATTTCTTATTTCTTGTCTACCCGATATTGATTCAAAACAATCTTTCCAGTTTTGATAATTACTAAATAAGATCCAACGGGAAGGGTACGCATATCTATTGTTTGCAAATAGACACCAGGTTTTTTATTATCGTATTTATTACTTACTATTTCATTATCGTTAACATCGATCATATTGATGGTGACGTCGCCAAAACTTTCAAGTGTATACTTTACTTTACAAAGACCCGTTTTCTTATCCGCCATTAACTTTTTAAAACTCTTCCATCGTTCTTGAGTAGATTTCTTCGCTGTAATATATTCACCACTTTTCTTATTGTGCCCTAATCGATAAGCCAAATATTTTCTGTCTCCTACGTGCCGGATTTTATCTACAATCTTATACTGATTTTCTCCTTTTAATTGGGTTCCATTCACCTTTGAAATAGAAACAAAAGCTTTTCCATCTTCCGATCTTAAAACATCGTAAACTACATCTTTTGGTTCATCAAATGATGTCCATTTAACCACCACTTCATCATCCAGTATATTGGCACTGAAATTTGAAACGACTACTTTTTCAACAGGCTTTACCGCTGGTGCAGTAGTGACCACTCTTGGCTTTTCGACTACTGGTTTTTTGACATTCTTAATTGTTTCAGGTTTAGAGACCGGTTCTTTTTGAGGGATTGGTGTACGGTCAGGAACGGGTGTTGTCACTGGTGTTTCTGTACTTGCAATCACATTGGATTCAGGTTGATTAATATAGATAACGGGACCATTCGCAGGATGCCAGATCTCAATTCCACTCGGCGCTGAAAAACGAGTATCTTCTGTGCAATAATCAACTGTTTCAGCATTATCCGTTTTCACCGTACGAACTTCTATTCCATCATAATCCACCACAATCCACTTGAACTGATTGAAGCTATCCGTATCACGCGTCCAAGACTTTCGATCATTCGCCCTTCTAAGCGGAGCCCCCCAACATCCTTCCCCTACGTACACGGTCCCATTCACATCATCACGAATAAATCCTTGCTCGCTTCCAGCCTCTCTTGAAGGTCGAATGGGCCAAGTAGATTTGACCACATGGATATCAGATTCAACTACTAAGTTGACTTTATATTTATGAAACAAAGTTGCCCAATTTTTCAACTGATCATTTCGTTCCGTTTTGCTTGTCGTGTGTGGTCGGATTGCATAATGATACTGCGCCATTTTCCATCTACAATTGACACCATTCGTTTTCAAATCATGATGCAACCAAGCCATCTGGTCTCCTCCACTTGATATCAATGTATTCAATGTATACACTCGAAGCAAATCTCCACCAATCGTAATTCCGTAATATAATTTTTCGGCAGCTACATCAAATAGCGCTTTCAAACTTTCATTGGAAGACTCATGATTTCCTCTCGTAACAATAATCGGAATAATTCTCCCATCTTTTCCAATCGTTTCTTGCCAATCATCAAACCATTTTTTCCACTGATCTGAATTGTCACCACCCGTCATATCTCCACCAAACATAACAAGATGTGGTCGTAATTTGGCAACCATCAAATTGGCATTCCTCCTTGCTGCTCTATGGTTTCTTGAATCACCTCCAGCTATTATTGACAAACGCTCATACGGATTGTCCGGCATCGTTCTGAAAGACATTTTTCTACTTACATTTTCAGAATCTTTAATTACAAAATAATAAATCGTATTTGGCATCAAACCTCGAAGACGGATGAATTGATTATTCATTCCTTTTGCTTGTGTGACGTTATCTACCTCTTGCAAATACCGGTACTGCTCATAATCACGACCTTTATCCTCAGTATCATAATAGATAACCGGATTGGAACCAGAAATTAAGTCAAACCCAATCACCATAGTCGTTGCCGGATTATCTCTCCACATACCTCTGAATCGATCAACTGTCGCAAATGCATCAGAAGCGAAAAATAAAGCAAATAAAATAAAGAATAGCTTACTAGTCATTTTGTCTTTTATACTTGATATCGAAATAGATAATCACCATAAATCAATCATTTTCAATTGATTCTATAAATGTGCTAAATTAAAAGAGGTCCCGTGAAAATCGCCAAATCAATTTGTAATTCAATTCGGTTTACCTCTGAAGAAATACTCGTTATAACTAGGCGATATCTTCGTTTTTTTGCCTCGTACTACGAAACTGATTTCCTCAAATTCATAATCACATCGCAAATTTTAAATGGTATCTGTTGCAAAACTAAATCTTGATGGATTTATTGTAATTTTAGGCTCATTTCAAATTATTATAACAAGCTGTATATTGAGCTTAAATATCACTAAAAGAACTTATATGTCCAAAGATAATATAGTTTTTCAACTCATTAATAATGAGCTAGAAAGACAAAGAAACGGAATTGAACTGATTGCCTCTGAAAATTTCACTAGTGCTCAAGTTATAGAAGCAACAGGAAGCTGCTTGACCAATAAATATGCGGAAGGATATCCTGGAAAACGCTATTATGGCGGTTGTGAAATAGTGGATCAAATTGAACAATTGGCAATCGATCGATTGAAAGAATTATTTGGTGCAACCTACTGCAATGTCCAACCACACTCTGGAGCACAGGCAAATGCGGCAATATTTCTTGCTTGTTTAAAACCAGGTGACAAGGTGCTAGGTTTCAACTTATCTCATGGAGGTCATTTGTCTCATGGATCGCCAGTCAATTTTTCTGGCAAACATTATAATGCTTCTTTTTACGGAGTTGAGGAAGATACGGGTTTAATTGATATGGATAAAGTCGAAGCCATTGCAAAAAAAGAGCAACCAAATTTAATGGTCTGTGGTGCTTCTGCTTACTCTCGAGAATGGGACTATGCACGCTTCCGAAAAATTGCAGATGAAGTCGGTGCTCTATTGTTAGCAGATATTGCACATCCTGCTGGTTTGATTGCAGCTGGATTGTTAGATAATCCAATACAACACTGTCATATTGTTTCTTCTACCACTCATAAAACGTTACGTGGTCCTCGTGGTGGAATCATTATGATGGGAAATAATTTTGACAACCCATGGGGGCGTACCACCAAAAAAGGAAACCCAATCAAGATGTCATCGATATTGAATAGTGGTGTCTTTCCTGGAATGCAGGGAGGACCACTAGAACATGTGATTGCAGCAAAAGCAGTTGCATTTGGTGAAGCATTGCAACCTTCTTTTAAAACTTACGGAAAACAGGTGATCAAAAACGCACAAGCGATGTGTAAAGCTTTTGTTGGATTGGGATACAATGTTATTTCTGGTGGCACAGACAATCACTTAATGTTGATTGATCTTCGTTCGAAAGGAGTAACAGGTAAAGAAGCAGAAAATGCATTGGTCAGAGCTGAAATTACCGTCAACAAAAACATGGTACCTTTTGATACGCAATCTCCATTTGTCACTTCAGGAATCCGTGTCGGTACTGCCGCTATTACGACTAGAGGTTTTGTGGAAGCAGATTGTTTGAAAACAGTAGAATGGATAGATGCAATTATCAAAAACGTGGACAATGAGACACTGATCAAGCAAACGAAAAACGAGATTCACAAGTATATGCAACGTTTTCCTTTGTATGAAAATGAGATGGCTTCATGATTAGAGTTGTACTTGTAACCTCATTTTTATTTTTCTTTTTGGGTCCTGCTTTTGGGCAGCATTTTTATGAGGGAAAAGTATTGGATGATGATACAAAAGAATCGCTTGGATATGCAACTGTGGAAGTGGTAGGAACTAATATGGGAACTGTGACTGATGGAAACGGAAATTTTAAGTTAGAGTATCCCAAAGATACAATCACACTGAAATTTTCATACATAGCATATGAATCGCAAACGATTCAAGCGACTCCGAATAGCAAACTGAAGATCAAATTAAAAATATCTAAAAATGCATATATCTCTCATGGACACCCAATCGTGAAAGTCTATGCAACTCCAATTGAGCAAGAGATCCCTGCACCAGTTTTTAAAACAACTTTAGACATGATTCAATCCAACAGCGGGATCAGTCCAGAACCTGTTTTGAATCAAACACCAGGTGTACTGATGCACTCAGGAGCGCTGAATACCAATCGAATTACGTTGAGAGGAATCGGAAATCGTTCTCAATTTAGCACCTCAAAAATCCGTGCTTATTTGGATGATATTCCATTGACAACAGGAGTTGGTGAAACGACCATTGAAGATTTAGATTTAAGTTTGTTTCAATCTATGCGAATTTGGAAAGGTCCTGCCGCAGTTACCAATGGTGTTGGACTGGGAGGATTGATCGAACTGCAAACCATCAATACAGTTCAAAATAGAGATTGGGAACTAAAAAATAGTTTATCCTCTTCAATTCAAGTGGGCTCTTATGGATTGGTAAGAAATGTGAATCAATTGTTTTATAAAAGAAAGAAACTATTTATTACTGCCAATGCTTCCTTGACACAAAGTGATGGTTATCGAGCTAATAATGAGTATGATCGACAGTCTTATTCTCTTTTAGCTCGCTATGGCAATAACATTGAAAACAAAACAACCTTATTCGGAAATTTCACCTCCTTAAAAGCATTTATTCCAAGTTCATTAAATCGGGAAGATTATGAAAATGAACCACAGAAAGCAGCATTCACATGGAATTCGGTAAAAGGATTTGAAGACTATGATAAATTTTTATTGGGAATTTCTCATTCACATTTACTCTGGAACAGACAAGAAAAAGGACTAAACCTGTATAACATCACCAGTATTTTCACTTCTAATTTTGATTCCTATGAATCTAGACCATTTAATATATTACAAGAAAATACCGTCGCATTTGGAGGTAGAACAAAATTTGAATTGCATAATCAAGCTGCTTTTGGCTATCAAAAATTTATTGTTGGAATTGAATTGTTTCAAGATAATTATGATTGGACTACGAGTGTAACCAATGGTGGAGTGCTCGGCGATTTACTTTCTGATAATGAAGAAAAAAGAAATTATTACAATGCTTTTGCAAAATATGAATTGAGGCACACCAAAGAATTCAACCTTCATGCAGGCGTTAATCTAAACAATACCAAATACAATTTGACAGACTTGTTCAACCCGGATTCGACCAGTGTTTCGGGGGATTATTCTTTTGCAAGCATTGTATCTCCACAAGTTGGCTTTTCCTATAAAATCAAGAGAAGATATATGGTTTATGCTACGGTAAGCCATGGATTTTCTCCACCGACATTAGAAGAAACATTGACACCTGATGGCCAAATCAATCCTGATATCAGACCAGAACAAGGTTGGAATTTTGAAATTGGTACCAGGTATAATCGATCTAAAGGAATTAATTTTGACATCGCATTATTCTCCATGCACATCAATGATTTGTTGGTGGCAGAACGAATTGCAGAAGATCAATATGTTGGTATCAATGCTGGTAAAACGATCCACAATGGTATCGAACTATTTCTAAATTATTCATGGTTAAAAAATTATCAGCTCAAAATGTATTCTGATCTTACCTACACTTTTTCGGATTTCAAATTTGATGAATTCATCGATGAGGACAATGACTACTCTGGAAATAAATTAACAGGCACACCTGCACATACTTTGAATTTTTTGATGCGCTTTGTCCTTAATAAAAATGCGTATTTGAATCTAAATTATCGTTTCGTGGATAAAATGCCAATGCGTGATGACAATTCTATTTACTCAGAGGCCTTTAATGTGGTGAATGCAAAAGTAGGATACCAAAGAGAATTGGGAGATTTTGTAATTGACGTGCACGCTGGTCTCAATAATGTCTTCAATGAAAAATATGCAGCGATGGTTTTGATTAATGCTGGTAGTTTTGGGGGGAATGCACCGAGGTATTATTATCCTGGAATGCCTGCTAACTGGTATGGTGGGGTGAAGTTGGGATTTCGGTTTTAATCGCTTTCTCATTCGCTTTAAGCTTATCGAATGTATGATGGTTTTCTCATCTCCTAAAGTCGATTCGAATGTATGATTTATGATTTGACCGTTAGGATGGAATGTTTCGTGGAGGAAGGAATCTTTCACGCAGAAAGCACTGATGTCGCGGAAAATTAATACGTAGGTATCCATCCCAGTATCTTGATGAATCGGGAACGTCCCTTACCTTTTAAGAACTAACGTTTATATATAATTGAAAACCTCCTTGGTGCATTAACAAAATTGCTTGTCATCCTGAGCTTTGGCTTTGCCAAGATGCCGAAGGATCAAGCAACTTCTCTCGTTTTCAATTTTGGACTGAGGAAGATTTCTCCGCAAGGTCGAAATAGCTCTGCTTTAACCTTCCTTGATTTTTCGACATCTTCGCCACAGCGAAAGCTCAAAATGACATGGAAGACTAATCAAAATCTAACAAACGAAAGATAGCTTTGTATTAAACGGTAACTATAAAAAAGGAAGGGGTAGACGTGAGCTCGCGAGTTCAAATCCTTCTGCGGCTTCTACGAATTTTGCGTGAAATCTTAAATCACAAAACTCACACCCTCCGCCTCTACACAACAAGCCGCACACTTACTCGCAAATTTCATTGACAACAAAGGATCATTCGTTTCCTTCAATTTAAACAAAAAAGCAGCTGCAAAGACATCACCCGCACCAGTCGTATCCACCACTTTTTCAACAGGATGCACAGGATACTCATGCATTTGACCATCATGAAACAAAACAGCTCCTTCCTCACCCTTTGTCAAAATGAAATACTCGAAATTTTCAGCAATCTCATTAGGATCATTGTCTCCAATTTCTTCTCGACTTAATACAACAATATTTGCCCGTTTCCATATATGATAGTCCTTGAAATCAATATGTGAAACGCTTCCATGCTCATCCCATTTCCGCAACCAACCTTGTGGGCTCAGACATATCATCGTTTCTTTTGCAAAATAATCTAGAAAAGAAAGATCTACTTCTTGTGCAATCGGGCAAAGATGAACCATTGGAATATCTCGGTATTTATTTTGGAGTGCCGATGGAAATAAAGTAGTGGCTAATGATTGGATAATTTGGTTGCGACCTTGAGCAGTTTCTTGATTGTGAAATTTTGTGGTTTGATCAGTAGGTACATTGATGATATCTACATCACCGAAAATAGTGTAATCAAAATCAGTAGAAGTGCTGGTTAATAAAGTAGAAGCGCGTTGAAGTTGAAGTGCCAGGAAGAGACCGTAAGTAGTGGCTCCGCCTGGCACCCAATCGTCTGTTTTTTTGTCCAGACAACAATGTCCAATGGTTAAAAACTCAGACATTATTTTTTATCATCATCGTAATAATCCAATCCCAAGTGTGTAATTAAGCTCTCCCCTTTCATGTGTCTCAATACATTTTGTAACTTCATCAACTGCTTGAAAATATCGTGCATTGGCTCCAATCCTTCTTTAGTTTGTGGAGATTTGAAATAGAAAGACAACCACTCTTGGATACCACTCATATTGGCGCGTTTGGCTAAATCCATAAACAATGCTAAATCTAACACGATAGGTGCGGCCAATATCGAATCACGACAAAGGAAGTCAATTTTGATTTGCATTGGATAATCCAACCATCCACGAATATCGATATTATCCCAACCTTCTTTGTTGTCACCATGAGGTGGGTAGTAATTGATACGAACTTTGTGATATAAATCTTTGTAGAGTTCTGGATTTTCTTCTGGTTTTAGAATTTGTTCCAATACGCTCAATTTAGAAACTTCTTTTGTTTTGAAACTTGCCGGATCATCCAATACTTCTCCATCTCTGTTTCCAAGAATATTGGTAGAGAACCAACCACGTATACCTATAGAACGCGCTTTTAGTCCAGGAGCCAAAATCGTCTTCATTAAGGTCTGACCGGTTTTGAAATCTTTTCCACACATTGGTGTTTTTGTCTTTTTTGACAACTCGACTAATGCTGGAATATCACAAGATAAATTCGGCGCACCGTTGGCAAAAGGGACCCCCATTTTCAATGCAGCATAAGCATAGATCATACTTGGTGCAATGTGCTTGCTATTGTTTCGTAGTCCTTTTTCAAATTTCTTTAATGAAGAATGGACATCGGATTCTTTGATATAAACTTCTGTAGAACCACACCAGACAACTACCAATCGATCACACTTGTTGGATTTCTTAAAGTCCTTCATGTCTTTCATCAGCTTTTCAGCCAACTCCATTTTGGTCTTCCCTTTCTTGATATATTTTCCGTCTAATTTCTTGACATATTTTCTATCAAAAACAGCTTTCATTGGTTTGATCTTTTTCAGATCTCTTTTCAATTTTTCCAACAAT
The DNA here is from genome assembly GCA_937928575.1 of uncultured Saprospiraceae bacterium. GTDB lineage: Bacteria > Bacteroidota > Bacteroidia > Chitinophagales > Saprospiraceae > CALDGQ01. Next base: position 10,005 of record CALFWW010000147.1, read on the forward strand.
GTTTTGTCAAGTACTTCTGCATGGACGGCCGCATCATAAACATTATCAGGAAAAATATCCCATCCACCAAAGACGATATCTTTCAATGGTGCTAGTGGGACAAAATTCTTAACTTTTGGATTTCTGTTTTCTGTTCTTTTACCAAGACGAATTCTATCCATCTGTGTCAACGAACCGATTGGCTGACCAAGGCCTTTTCTTACTGCGATTACACCAGCGATAAAAGTGGTTGCAACTGCTCCCATTCCTGGTGTCAATATTCCTAGTTTACCTTTGTGGGGTTTTAGCTTACTCATAATATTAGTTAGTTTCAAATAAAATTAGGGTTCCATCCAAAAAAAATGAATGGTAAAAAATAAATCGGGATGTTTCAGGAAGACTTGGCAGCTAATTCTTTCTTGCTGTATAATAATCTTCTTATTGCGGTCACATTAGCAAAAATTGCTAACAATGTAATTGGGAAAGAAAAAATAAATATCGTTTCAAAAATTGGAATTGGTAACCAGCTAACATTCACCTCAAAATTCCCACCAGTCCAACTAGAAAGAATTCCACACAACATGGCAGATATACCGATGATTAAAATCCGTTCTGGTCGCTGCATCAATCCAACACTACACTCCACACCTAACCCCTCTGCTCTAGCTCTAGTGTAACTCACCATCAAAGAACCAATCATAGCAATGAAAGCAAATATCGAACTGAGAAAATAATCTTGTGAAACGAAGTAGTAGCAAATTCCAAAAAACATAATCATTTCGCTGTATCGGTCAATAACGGAATCAAATAGAGCACCATATGGATTGGCTTGGTTACTCATTCGTGCTAATCTGCCATCAATCATATCAAATAATCCTGCAATCAGAATGGTAGCACCAGCCCAACCAACAAAACTATGATCTCCTCTTGAGCTGAATTCAGCACCATAAATAAAAATAATGGTAGCCACTAAATTTAGTCCTAAACCAAATGCAGTTACCATGTTAGGGGTAACTCTCAGTTTGATCAACAATTGAATCAACGGATTGATCAATTGATATACCAGCATTTGTCCAGATTCTTTTAACGAGTCCATCTCTCTTTTAATTTGGTTTTTTAAAACTCATATACCACTTCCGTCAAGAATAAACCATCGGGTGGCACACTTAAACTTTTGTCCAATCGGGTCTGATTTTCTAAAGCCACTTTAATAGCTGTCAAAGATACTTTTTTCAGCCCGACATTTATACAAGAACCGACAATCAATCGTACCATTCCTCTTAAAAAACGGTCTGCTGAAATGTGAAATACCATATTTGAGTTATCGATTTTAACCCATTCTGAGTGTAAAATATCGCAATTCATTGTTTTTACATCAGAATTGGATTTACAGAACGGAAAAAAGGCCTTATAATTTTTTAACAATTGAGCGGTTTCTTGCATTTTTTCGAAGTCTAATTCATGAAAAAATGGGAATTGATAGGCTGTTTTTTGTCGAAATGGGTCTTTATTTTGAATCAAATGATATTCATAGCTTCGTTTTTTTGCATCAAAACGAGCATGCATTTCGTCATCAACTTTGAATATTCTTTTGAAAAAAATATTCGGTCCGATTACTTTATTCATTCGATTGAGTACATACTTTTCTTCTTCCTCTTTTCCTAAATCCAACTCACAATGAAAATAAAATTGACTTGCATGTACACCCGCATCTGTTCTTCCACAGCCCATTACTTCAACCGCTTGTTGATAAACTGTTGATAAACATTCTTCCACTGCTTTTTGAACAGTTGAGCCTTCTGATTGTTTTTGCCAGCCGTGAAAATTTGTTCCGTTGTATGCGATTTCGCCGAAATATCTCATTGGGTAAAGGTAAGAAAAATTGGGATGGTGAACGGAACGGTGGACAGGAGCACGTGAGAAGCACGCAAGCTTACGTGCTCCTTGCGTGCCAATGTCATGGAAATGGGCTTCATATTGTTACAATTTATTCTGAATTATGCAATATACGCTTGTCATTCTGAGTATAGGCGCTATACACGTCCAGATTAAACAATTTTCAATTGGCATGGAGTCGAAGAATCAAGCGTACTTGGATTTTACTATTTCGACCGTGCCTTGAGTAATTGATCTTGAGCTAGTGGAGAAATCTATTTACTCATCGATTCAATTTACACTAAAAACTATGTTCAGAGTAGTAAGATTTCTCCGTACTCACTCACTTAAGTCAATGCACGGTCGAAATTTAAAATCCTAACAACCTCGTATGTTTATCACAGAATATAATATTACAATAAAAGTAAATAAATAATTCATAAATTAAGAGCTACCAGAAGCGAGTCGGGTTCCAACCAAAGCAACTTTATGTATGCAGATCGAGAGATCACCACCGCTTTTGG
>CALFWW010000148.1 GCA_937928575.1 uncultured Saprospiraceae bacterium
GCGTCGATTCGAATTTATAATTTATAATAGGATCTAAGCTCGTGGATCTTGGTGCGTGGAGTGGTTTTTTGCAATCTCCTGAAGTCGATTGAATTTATAATATTTTTCTTATCTCCTTGCGTCGATTCGAATTTATAATTTATAATAGGATCTAAGCTCGTGGATCTTAGCTCGTGGATCTTGGTCCGCGGAACTTATACAAATTGTAGTCTAAAAGTGCGGATATATTTGGAAGGAAAATTTTTCGAGATCAAGGCAGAAAACGTAGACATAACCTTAGTTACGGCGAGCCTGCCTGACTGCGCCAAGCAGACAGGGCTTTCTAACGAAGATATCGGGAAATTTTTCTCAAAGATAACCGTAATTATATACTACAATTTGTATTAGTTAGTAAATTATTTCACGCAGAATTCGCAGAATATACAGAATGCATACGTGAGCGCTGGCCTCCCCTTTAAGAGCTAACCAAGCATCGCGCAGAGCAAGCTCTTGAAGGGGTGAGCAGAGCCTACGTACTCACGAAACAAGTTCCTTTTATAAATTTGAGAGAGCACAGCGATCGAAAAAACAATTCTAAATTATAAATTCAAACGCCTAAGCATTTGCCTCCACATCATATCCAATATGAAAAAGCGCGGTACCCTGACTCACAACAGGAGAATTATTATGACCAATGATATAGCCATTTTTAGTAGAGAATACACGTTTGCTAAAATTCCCGTAAGGATCACTGATCACTCCTAGAGGTTCATCATTACTTACTTTGGAACCAGAAGATTGAGTCCACATAAACATACCGGATTCAGCAGCGCGGAGCCAAGTAGAGCGATTGAAAACGATTGGTTTTTTAATTACATCCGGAGCAGCATCGATCATACCATGATGTTTCAGCACTCTCTTAAATCCGGCAATACCATGTTCGATAGAAGGACCATCATAGCGAAGTGCTTCACCACCTTCATAGGTCAACAATGGAATACCCATTTTAGTCGCTGTATTTCGAAGTGAATTTTCTGGTGAAGATTTACGAATCAAATAAGGAGCTGCAAACACTCTTGCCAATTCTTCACTTTTTTCATCATCTTCATTGAAGCGCACTTGCGGTTGATTATATCTCGAACCACCACCAGTATGAAAATCCACCGCGTAATCTACCAATGGCAAAACATTTTTAGTCAACATACCGGCAACTCTGGATGCTAATGAGCCATTTGTATTGCCAGGAAAATTTCTGTTGACATCTTTGCCCTCAATTGTTTCACGTGAGAAGTTGATGAAACCATAAATATTTAAAACTGGAATGGCGATCACTGTCCCTCGTTTTAAATTTTTGAATTCTTCATCATGAATCATCTTACGAACAATTTCAACACCATTGATCTCATCACCATGCACCCCGCCAATCGCCATGACCGTGGGTCCAGGGTTTTTACTCCTGTAAACATGTACCCGAATTGTGATGACAGTATCGGACGGAAGTTTGGCAACATTTAATCTTACGACTTCGTATTCGCCTAGAGCGATTGCCTTTTTATTAATTATAAAGTCTTTCGACATGTAAGTTTCAGATTGGATTAGGGACGTAAAACTATAATAAGTTTGAGGAATCCCCTAAAAAAGATTGGAAGTAATTTTTCTAAAATCTAATTCACTATGAATGTAATGCATAATTTTTCCAGAAATATCAATATGGGTCGTCGTTTCAATCCCTTCTAATCCAGGTGATGGATTCACTTCGAGAATAAGTGGACCTCTATCCGATTGCAACATATCTACACCAGATACACCGAGTCCCAATATCTGAGTGGCTTTGATTGCGGCTTTTTCTTCTTCAGCTGATAATTTCACAGGAATAGAACTGGCACCTCTATGTAAATTGGAACGGAACTCTCCCGGTTGTGCAACCCGCTTCATAGATGCAACTACTTCACCTCCAACAACAATTGCACGAAGATCAGAACCTTTGGATTCTGCAATAAACTCTTGCAAGATAAAACGTTCTTTTAAGCGTTGCAAAGTCTCAATCATTGGCTCTGCATTCTTTTTATTTTCAGCGAGTATGACACCTAGTCCATGCGTACCATGCAATAATTTGATAATTAATTTACCCTCATCAAAATGATCTAACAATTCAGATGCGGGAGTTGAGTGGTGACCAAAAACTGTGCGAGGTACTTTCAAGCCACCTGCCATCAACATTTGCATCGACTTCAATTTATTTCTTGCTTGCAACAAACATTCTGATTTTACAGTCGTAAAAACGCCCATTGTTTCAAACTGCTTAATTACAGAAGCACCATGATACGTAATCGATGACCCCACTCTTGGGATAATCGCATCCAAATCATTTAAATTATTGTAACCAAAATAAACGGAAGGTTTGTCTTCAATCACTAGCTTACACATTGAGTGATCGACAATCATCACTTCATGACCGTCATCCAATGCAGCTCTGAGCAAGCTTTGTGTGGAATATAATTCGGGTCCGCGAGATAAAATGGCAAGTTTCATTGCAGTGAATTTGCTTTTTAGACTTAGTAATACTGAAAAAGATACACTTTTATATAGGCGGAATTCATGCCATATTTACTTATAGATCATTTATGTAAAGTTAAGATAGCATTTTTGTGAAAAATTATTACCTATCTTGGGACAAATATGATATCATTTAATGCCCCAATTGTCAAATAGATTTGGAAAATCAATTCGGATTACTTCTTCAGAAATACTCACCATAAACATTGCTATGCTTGCGTTTTCTTCATCGTACTCCAAACTGATTTCCTCAAATCTATTACGACATTGAAACATTAAATGCCATTAAAAAAACAAACCAAATGAGTCAACTGAAGAGCGGATATACGCACAAACTGAACGACAAACGAATTGAGAATGGATGGGCGATGTTTGATTGGGCGAATTCTTCCTATGCATTAGTGATTACAGCTGCGATTTTTCCAATTTATTTTAACGCGGTGATTGATGATGAATTCATGTTTCTTGGAATGAAGATGTTGGATTCTGCATTATTTTCCTATACCATTTCTTTTGCTTATTTCATTACCATGTTGGCTTTACCTGTTTTGTCTGGTATTGCAGATTACGGTGGCAAGCGGATGTTTTTTATGAAAATATTTACCACATTGGGAAGTATCGCTTGCTTAACTTTATTTTTCTTCAAAGGAATGAGCACCTTGTATTTAGGTTTGATTTGTTTTGTCTTAGCAATCATCGGATTTGAAATGGGGAAAGTTTTTTACAATTCTTTTTTACCTATAATTGTTTCTAAAGATCAGCTGGATCGTGTTAGTGCTAAAGGATTTTCTTATGGCTATGTCGGAAGTGTCATACTATTAATATTTAATTTGATAGTGATTCAAAAACCAGAATGGTTTGGGATTAGTGATAAGGGTTTGGCGACACGTCTTGCTTTTATAACAGTAGGTTTGTGGTGGATTGGATTTGCTCAGGTTGCTTTTAATCGATTACCGAAAGATCCTAAAAATGCACCTACTGAAAATTTGGTCAGTAAAGGATTTGAAGAATTAAAAAAAGTATTTGGACAAGTCAAGCAGTTTCCAAATATCAAACGCTTTTTACTCGCCTTTCTTTTTTACATGGCGGGGTCGCAAACGGTCATCATGTTGGCATCTACTTTTGCTTCTGGAGAATTGAAGTTTGAAGCATCAGAATTAATTGTTATCATTTTGATTTTGCAATTGGTTGGGATATTGGGAGCATTTTTGTTTTCAAAACTATCTGGAGTCAAAGGAAATATTTTCACGTTAATTGTTATTCTCACCATATGGATTGGGATCTGTGTTTCTGGATATTTGGTTCAGAGTAAATCGATGTTTTATGTGATTGCTGCGTTTGTTGGATTGGTGATGGGGGGTATTCAGTCCATGTCGAGATCTACTTATTCTAAATTAATTCCTGAAGATACAACAGATACTACCTCGTACTTTAGTTTCTATGATGTACTGGAGAAGGCTGCGATTGTTGGTGGTACTTTCAGTTTTGGTTTTGTGAATTTGATTTCTGGTGGGATGCGGAATAGTATTTTATTATTGGCACTTTATTTTGTGATTGGGCTGATTATTTTGTGGGGGGTTAAGATGAGTGTTAATCGGTTGAATCCTGAGAAAATAAGTTCTTCTAACACATAGTGCACATAAGAAACATAGACTCACATAGCAGAAGACGTAAGAGGACGGAGACTGAACCATAAAAGACATTTAAGGACATAAAAGGAGGTTGTGAACTAATTCATGTACTTATTGCACTACATGCTTACAAAAGCTTGCAAAAAAAACAAAGCTTTTAAAATACTTCCAAAGATTCATGAGCTCATCAGCATTTTCAGCGGATTCTGCTTGAAGAAATTCACCAACAAGAGCAAACACGACAACCTTCCTCATAAAAAAGTAATTACTCTATAATAAATCCCGTAATCGAAAGTTATATTTTACAAACCCGTAGAATATGAAGCTTTCACACCTCATTGTATTATTTCTATTTTTCACAATTCCATGTATTGGCCAAAATCAAAAGATAGTTCATCCAATGAACTGGGTGGGTATAAATTTATCAAAAACAATTGGGGTCGACAATCAAATTATTGAAATTGAAATCAAACGAAAAATTTACAAAAAAAATAGACTTGAAATTGGGACTGCTATTTATGTAGAAGCACCATATAGCTTTTCCGAATCTAGAGCCACTTTAACGAATTACAATCAGAAAATAGGATTAACCTTAGATGTCAATTACATTCTAAATGATAGATCCTATATTGGTCTAGGTATTCAAACCGAAAAATATTTTTCCTTTCGAAAAATTTCTCCGCATCCTCGAATTGCAAATGGATATGTGATCAGTAAGGATAAGCATATCGTTTTAGAATGTTTTCTAGAGTTCAACAAAGTCTATGATTCACCAGGTGTTGATGATCCATCTTTAAATAATAAACAGATCTTTGAAAGAATGGACTACAAAACAACTTTTGGAATAGCTATCAAGAAAGCTGTTTTTTATCCTAAGAAAGATGTCGTAAAAACAATCTAATTACATTACGGCGCCAAAATCTCATTCCGCCACTTCCCCACTTCATCCAAAAAATAACACTTCCGATAATGCAACCGACTTCGCTTTCCAAACCAATACTCGATCCGATTCGGAATAACCAAATAGCCACCCCAATGATCAGGCTTCGGAAAAAATGCTTGCCCTTCAAATTTCTTGGCGTACTTATCAAAATTATCTTTTAGCACATCATAATCATCAATCGGGGTTGACTGATTCGAAGCCCATGCTCCTATTCTACTC
>CALFWW010000149.1 GCA_937928575.1 uncultured Saprospiraceae bacterium
ATGAAAGTGCTATTCTTATTTCGTTCATTTTATTATTTCCATTGGGTATTTGGCAAGTAATTAGTAGCCTGTACACGAATTTTTTCTTACGCATGAAAAGTAGACGGCTACACCTATTACTGATAATGTTCTATTTTTTTATTTGCTTCTCCACCTATATTTATTTGAAAACTCATAATCCTAGAATGGATCCTTTCAATCTTATTCTTTTAGGATTGATTTTAGCCGAAATTATTGCTATTTATTATTCTAGAATTACTTATCTGGATTACAAGATATATTTGAATCAGAAAGAAGTGGTTTCGGTTAAGAAAGAGTTGGATGCGGATATTTTGGATGCGGATATTTTTTGATTACGATGTGAGTTTAGTTTCAAAAGCAAACGTATTGTTATTAAAAAAGTCTTTACTAAAAAATAAATTATGAGAACACCATCAAAAAATCTGATGTATGCTGATTTCATTATTCAATTCTTATTATTGATTCCCTTAATTCTTGCAAGTTTATATTGCTTCATAGATCTAGATTCTATTCTGCTTGCTGGTTTCCTTCAGTTTTTATTAGGGACCTGGCAATTACTTAGTAGCTTGTATGCCAACGCTATTTTAAAACTAAAAAGTAGACGGCTCCACATATTACTGTCAAGCGCTTTCTTATTGGGCGCATTCATTACTTACTACTTTACGGAGATTTTCAGACCTGGCATACGCGTTACCGAATTTTTGTTTTCTCTCGGATTAATTATTCCACAATTGATTGCGATTTATTATGCGCGGCAAACTTATATTGATGCAAAGCGCTTGCGATTTCTTGGATCAGTTGATAAAAGGAAAATGAGAATGGATGACAATATTTTGGATGCTGGAATGGAGGATTATAATTGAGCTTTGAGGTCTTTATTTATTGAAAATTCGTTTTACTAATTTTAGGTTGTCAACTGAACCTGCCTGACGGCCGCTAACGGCAGTCAGGGTTGACAGTTACGTTGATAGAGTATTATTTAGAAGCGTTTACGTAAAAATACTCAATCAACTTTATCTCCAAATTTCTTTTTTACCTCATGAAACAATTTGATCTCATCCGAATTGGCCATCTCAAATTTTTCCAAACTAGTAGTTGAAGTCACGTGATCCCTAAGTAATATTTTCATCGTTTCAAACATATACCATTTTTCCCCATGATAAAGAAATGGCAAGTATTCATATATTTTTAAATTACCGTCTAATTCAAAATACGTATCATCAGTGCTTGTCGCTCCCCAGGATATCTTGCGATGAAGATTAGAATCAGAGACTTCGATAGTTTCAACTTTCTCTGACATATCTAAGCCAACATCTGTCCATCCTCCTGTTTTGACAAGTGGTCGTTCTGTCAACACATCATCTTGCAAAGTCAAGTCTAATTTTTTAACAATATGTTTGTAATTATAACTTTTAATAATTCCTTCTTCCGATTCACTTTCATTAATTCTAATTAGTTCATTTTCATTGAACAAAATCGTAGTGGTACTAGTTGAAGTTGGAAGAGGTGTTGCTTCCCCTAAAAGGGTAACAAAAATTATTATTTTAAGCATTTTTGTAATTTAAATGTCAGATTATAATCAAGTAGTAAAAAACAATATACAATCATCATTCTTTTCTTAATGCTTCATACTCATCATTTGCAATTTTTCCACAATCCATAATGATAAAATGAACGATATAAATCAAGCGAATTTCAGGTGATGAAAAATTAGCTTGATCTAAGGACTTCATTAATAATGGAAGATTACTAGGAGCTGTAAGCGATCCAACCTTATCATAATTGGTCCAATATTCCTTAATAAAAGATGCTGTCGTAGCGTGACTTTTCATAGCCTTTAGGTAGTTAATATATTGCCCTTTTGGCTTTTCGTAAAATTGTTTTACTGGTAAATTTTCTCGTTTTTTTGTCTCATAGTTCATTCTTTTAGACTGAGTTATCGTTTCAACAAAGAATTGATCTCTCACTTCTTTTGACAAAACATCTTTGGCAGAACAAAAGTCATTATTTGGGAAAACACCACGCTGCATGATTGAGTCTCCAAAAGTCTTGAAATATTTTTGATATGCTTCCGCAACTTTAACCGAATTGGTTTTTTTCATTAACATCGCATCTACGTGTTGTATCAACTTATTTACTTCTATCGTTTCTTGTTTTGTAAATGTATTGCTGAGTTGTGAACTTTGTTCTTTTGAAATCTCTTTTGGAGCTTCTTTTGTTGTCTCCGTACAACTTGAAGTCATCCCTACTACAAAAATAAAAAGTAGGTAAGAAGTAAGTTTGAAAAAATTGATTGTATTATTCATTATCATCATATTATCAGTTAAAATTACATTTATTTAGTAAATCTAAAATTACGAAATTCTAAGTATCTGTAAAAGTAGGTTTCTCAATGAGAAACCTACTTTTATACTAGAACATTTATTTTAACAATCTGGATACAAAAGTTCATGAAAACTATTCCCTGTCCCATAAGGAACTTCCATAGATAAAGTTGTAATATTATTTCCATTATCGTATTTCCAATCAAAACGAATTCCATCTCCATTATCCACTCCCGGTTGCGGACTAGTATTAATAATAAAATGTGGTGGAGCTATTGTACTCCAGTTAAAATCAATGTTATTAAATTCATTATTTAGTATTTGAATTGATAGGTCATCGCCTGATACATCAAAAGGAATCCCTTCAAAATAGTCTCTTACATCAATAGGCTCATATTCATTACCATCACAATGATAATAATGCACTAAATTAAACAAGGTAGTAAATTGATTCAAAATAATACCTGGTGAAGAATTACCTGGTACTTTTGGTAAGTTAACATGCAAAATTCCATCAATATCAAGCCCTATAAGCGTATTGTTAATTATTGCCGAAGAGACAATATCAACTGAATATTCCTCTTCTAAAAAGATTTCAGTAGCACAATCATCGTTAACTGAAAATGATCCTTGAGTTTCAATATTTAAACAATCAAAATAAGTTGAAAAATCAACACCTGTTTTATCCAGATCATGTTGATTGAACCAGATTCTCACGGCCAATCTCTTAGCCGCATCCAAACTCTCCTGAGCGCACTCATCAAAATTATCGGCATCTAAACAATTAATATTGATTGTATGTACTAGTTGTTCAAACGAATACTCATTAAATAAAGCAAATTGACTGACTAAATTTTCAAACATTTCTTCCTGCATGCCTGATAGCCCTTCAACATCAATTGGATTGTAGCCTGAATTTTCATTTCCAGATTCTCCCCAGATATCGATTGGTTCCGCCCCCCAATCAATCGAAGTATAATCAAGAAGTAAATTTCTGAATCTAGAACCGAGTGTGCTTGAATTCCAAGGGATACAGCATCTAGGTTGAATGGCTCTTTCAGCTTCATATGATTTCAAAGGAACTCCTCTAACGAATTCT
>CALFWW010000150.1 GCA_937928575.1 uncultured Saprospiraceae bacterium
CGACTTTTAATGATCTTTTTAAATTGTTGTTCCACCTTTTGAGCAAACAAAATACTTTTATCCAAATACTCATTTTGATAATGGCTAAACATGATATGCGCTTCCGGTGAATCCATGTTCGCTGATTCGTAGTTGTTTTCATATCCTTCTTCCAACAATATAGATTCGTTTTCGCGTTTTACCACTTTGAGATTTTCCTTTTTCGTTTTCAATCCAAGTACGTAAGTTTCCGAACCTCTTATCCAATCATGATCATGTCCCTCCATCGAATTGCAATGAATTGAAATAAACAAATCGGCACCCGCATCATTGGCAATATCAGAACGCTTATGCAAATCAACACTCACATCTTTTGTTCTCGTAAAAATAAATTGGATGTCTGGAAAATGTTGTTCCATTAATTTACCCAACTTTTTGGCAATACTTAAGGTCAGATGTTTTTCATTACTGTTGCCACGAATGCATCCAGTATCCCGTCCACCATGACCTGGGTCGATGACGACTTTTCTGATTCTATAATTTTTTTCAGAAGGAGAATTGCTTGAATTGGAGTTGATATTGTTGGATGAAACGTTAATTAAATCTAAAAACGGCAACTTTTCAGCGTTAAAGGACACGAGCATTCCGACCAAAAGACAGCTAACCAACGTTAAATGAGTAAATACGTATTTCATGAGCTTGTAATATCTTAAAGAAATGCTACTTGATTAAACTCATAATTATTCAAAATGTTACTATAAATTGATAGTTTTGAGGTCTTTGTAAACGTCGAAAACCAGTTTTATCAGACAAATTTTTACATATCTTTTTCTATTTTTTTCAATAGTACTTTCAGGACAGGAATTACCTACGGATTCGCTGTCCGTGAACTTGGGAGTATCCATGGATTCACTGGCGCAGGATACTACGAATTTACCTGAAACCTCAAATCTCGAGAATGTCAAACTTTCTGATGATGGATTGGATGAGCCGATAGAATATGCCGGTCGGGATTCTATGGTTTTCGATGTTGTCAATGAGCAGGTTCATTTATACGGAGATGCTTCTGTCAAATACGGTGAGTTGACTTTGAATGCGGATTACATCGTTTTTAATTGGGCAGACAATACGGTTTCGGCGGAATACATGACCGATTCATTGGGAAGAAAAACGGGGATTCCAGAATTCAAAGAAGGGGAGATGGGGTTCAAGTCGGAGAAGATGCGATATAATTTCAAAACTAAAAAAGGAATTATTTACGATGTCTCCACCAAGCAAAATGATTTGTATGTTTTGGGAGCAAAAGCAAAATTTACAGCTGGAGATAAAGATTCACTGCACCAACATGATGATTACGTGTACAGTCAAGATGCTATTTTCACCACTTGTAATCATCCTGAACCTCACTACGGAATTCGAAGTAGAAAACAAAAAGTGATTCCTGGCAAAACGGTAGTAGTGGGTCCTTCCAATCTGGAAATTGCAAATGTACCAACCCCATTATGGTTGCCATTCGGATTTTTTCCACTGAAAGATCAAAAATCATCCGGTTTAATTTTTCCACAAGATTATGAATATTCACCAGAATGGGGATATGGATTGCGGAATGTAGGTTGGTATTTCCCAATTAATGATCACTTCGATTTAGAATTAAGTTCTGATTTATATGTCAGAGGAACATGGCGTGCACGTGCATTAGCGGGCTACAAAAAAAGGTACAAGTATAGTGGGAATGCCAATTTGGAATTTGCCAATTTGAGAAGAGAATTGGAAGATGCATCTGTTGTGTATGATCGCTCCATCGGAATCAGGTGGTCACATCGACAAGATACAAAAGCACATCCAACCAATCAGTTTGGCGGAAATATAAACTTACAAACCAACGATAATCAAAGTCGAAATCGAAATAATGCAGGAGCGGTTTTGACGAATGAATTATCTTCAAATTTATCTTTCAGTAAAACATTTCCAGGAAAACCATTTCGATTTACAGCAGGTTTTAACCACTCTCAAAATACCAATACCAGAAGAGTGACCATCAATTTTCCAACATTAGACTTTCAAATGCAGGAAATTTATCCTTTCAAAAAGAAAGATCGGATAGGGGAGCAAAAGTGGTTTGAGAAAATTGGGCTGCGCTATACCATGAATGCGAAGAATAAATTTGAGACAACGGATACGACCTTATTTACACAACAAACATTGGACGATGCTCAATTTGGTGTCAAACATGATATCAATCTCAATACTTCATTCCGTATTTTGAAATATATCAATGTCACTCCATTTGCCAAATATACGGAAACTTGGTACTGGAAAACTGAGAATAGAACCTTTAATGATGAGTTGTTGATTGAGATGGATACGATGATTAATCCATTAGATAGTACCTTATCAATTACGAGTGATACCACCTTTGGTTTTGTCGATCGAAATACTGAGTTTGGGTTTAAACCTTTACGTCAATTTGATACTGGAATTTCAGCGAATACTCAAATCTTTGGAACCTTATTGTTTAAAAAAGGTTGGCTGAGAGGAATTCGACATGTCATGAAGCCCAATGTTGGATTCAGCTTTACACCAGATTATACCAATCCGGATTTTAAATATTTTCAGCTTGTAAGTTCTGATTCCAGACCTGAATTTGATGATCCAGTTTTATACAATATTTTCGAAAATGGAATTTACGGTCGACCTTCCAATGGTGGAAAACAAATGGCCGTTACTTATGGGATCAGCAATCAATTGGAAGCCAAGGTTTACTCCAGACGAGATTCTACCATGAAGAAAATAAAGCTCTTCAGAAGTTTTAATATCAATGGTAGTTACAATTTTGCAAGAGATTCTTTACAGTGGAGTGATGTAAGTATGGGTGGTACCACGGATTTAGTAAAGGGAATTAGCACCTTGAATTTAAGAGGTGTCATGACGCCCTATCGATTGAATGAACAAAATGAAAATGTATTGTTATGGAAAGAAGACAAAAAGTTATTAAACCTGACTTCTGCCAGTGCAACCATCCGAACGACCCTAAATGCCAACAACATTAAAAAGTTATTTAAAAGCGATAAGAATCAATCTGATCAAAAAGAGGATACCCAAAAAGATAGAGATAAGGATTTAAGAGAAATCACTTTCTTAGATGTGTTTAGTAATATGGGATTGAGTCACAACATCGTTTTTAATCTTTCAGAATTAGAAAGTGGAAAAGATACCTTCCGAATTCAAACCAATTCTGTAAGTCTTCGTGGAGAAATTCCATTGACGGATAAATGGAAATTACAAGTCGGAAATATCGGTTACGATTTCAATTCCAAAAGTATCACCTATCCTGATCTCGGTTTTTATCGGGATTTACATTGTTGGGAAATGGGAGCTAATTGGCAACCTAGTCGTGGTACTTATATGTTCTTCATTCGTGTGAAACCTGGAACCCCACTTGGATTTCTGGACCTGCCCTATCAGAAGAATAATGCAGATGCGTTTGGCGGATTTTAGCGCGAGCAAAGCTCGAATTGAAAATTAAAAATAGACGCCCAATACGCGCGAGCAAAGCTCGAATTAAAAATTAAAAATGTAAAATTTAAAATAGGACGCCCAATACGTATGTACACGTGAGCGCACGTATAGGCGTCCTATTTTTAATTTTTTAATTTTCAATTTTTAATTCAGTTAAATTAATTTAACTGCGACCCTTTCGCAGCCCAAAAAGGATGCAACTCCACAACCAATCGACCAGCAACAACAGCAGGATCTGCATTCGTCAATTCCAACGCTTCTTCAAGAGAATAAACACTATAAATGACCAGCCCTCGGATATCACTATCATCATCAAAAGGACCAGCGATTTGGATTTTGTTGGCTTCCGCTAATTTACTCATGTGGTCCATATGTCCCTTCTGAATAATGGCTGCTTCTTCCTTGGTGTGATCCCGATTCGGACCGGATTTCAAAAATGCGATATAATACTTTTTCATGAGGTAAGTTGTATCACCTTCTGTCATTTCAAAAGTTTCGTATTGTGGTTCGGCCGTTTCTTTTTTGGAGGTCAATTCTTCTTGAGCAAATAGGGAGATTGGGAATGCTAATAGGAGGAATAATAGGTACTTCATTTTTTTCAAATTATAAATTAAAAATATTAAAAATGTAAAATTAAAAATATTACGCCCATTACATATGCACACGTAAGCACACGTATTGGGCGTTATTTTAAATTTTACATTTATAATTAGCGTTTAATTTTAAATTCGGAAATAAATTTTATTTATTTCCGCGGCTGCACCTTCTGATTCAAATCCGCTTTAATAATATCGGGATCATCTCTTAACAACTGCACCATTTCTTTACCCGTAACAGTATCAGGATTAAAACCAAGCAACCAGATAAAGCCATTTGGAGACAGTGGTTTCTTTACAGTCAGACCGTAAGCTTCATAATCATTGACCCATTTTTTGATATCAAAATCTTTTTGGATGTGTACAATTACTTCATCATACTTTGTGCGATCAACTTCATTGTTATTGGCGGGACGATCGGGTAATCCTTCAATCAATTTCCAACCATCACTTGCGGTTGCGATTTTATCAATTTTTGTAATGAGGGCAACTAGCGCATCTGGATAACCCAATTTGCAAATAATCTTTTTTTCCTTTCCTGCTTCTCTGTAGATTAATTCCTGTTTTGAAATGTCCATCACTTGACCGCCATATTCATTTTTATATTGGAATAAATCCATTGCTTTTAATTCAGTAAAAAGTGTTGCTAATTCTCCTTTCGTCAGTCGTTTGTTATAAGTTCCTAATTTGTCGACATGCATTTTACCAAAGTACTCCATGTTTCCATCACTCATAATGGAGATGTTGTAAACTGGACATTTTCCAAAACACATCCCTTTACTGTATTCCAACATAGTGTAGGGTTTTCCATTTGGCAACACATCCTTTGAAGCATCTCTCACTTGTTTCGGTGGAGTCGTATCCGTAATTGGGGTGTTATTCTTTTTTGTTTTGCATCCTATTAGGATTAAAGCTCCTAAGATGACAACTGCGTATATGATTTTCATACTGTTAATTGATTTCTTTTTTGAATAGAAAAAGCAAAGTTGAAAATTACAAATTGGTTTGATGTGGCGATCAAATTTTCAATATATATTTTCCAATTTTTTATTTAGTTAAAATTATTCTACAACAATTCGCTTCGTTACAGATTGATTACCTACTTCAAAATTAACAAAATAAACACCAGGAACGAGTGACGTCACATCTACCGATCGGACATCGTCAGGCGTGTTGGTTGAAGTAAATAATCGTTGTCCCATTGCATTATGTAAAGTTATTAAAATTGGGGTTTGATTATCTATGTCCACATCAATATGCAGGCATTCTCTGACGGGATTGGGGAATATGAGAATAGAATTATTGTTCAAAGATCTTGGACTTGGATTAATCAGTCCACATCCATTAGACGTCAAAAGTCCAGAACGAGGACCATTTAAAGCGGCCAACATTCGTAGTTTTTGTCCTTCCGTAAACATGGCGAGACATTCATCATCTGAGTAATCCATGTAATTAACAAACATGTCATTGCTACCACAGCTTGAAATTGGATAGTTGGGACATCCAAAATGAGGTCCATCCTGAAGCGGTGTATCCTCAACTAAATCATCCTCCTCACATTCATCTGAGTCGGATCCCCATATATGATTGAGATTGAAAAAATGACCGATTTCGTGAGTGGTTGTTCTTCCAAGATTGAATGGCGCTTTCGTATTGCAAGTTGTACCGAAAACTAAAGGGTCAACAATAACACCGTCCTCCAATGCGGGACAAGTACCGGGCATGCAAGCAAATCCAAGTGGAAATCCGCCAGTTGAACCGACCCAAATATTCAAATATTTATTTGGCGGCCAACCATCTTTTCCTCCCAGATCATCTTGAAAAATTCTTAGTTCATTTCCAGGAGCGAAAGTAGTTGCGATATTTTCATAGAAAGTTTCCGTACGGGTAATACCATTGGTCGCATTGCCAAAAGGATCAACAGTTGCCAAACAAAATTCAATTTCAACATCTACTGCTTTGTCAAAAAACTCAGTAGGTAAAGCATTCAAATTGGCATTTAGTTTTCTGAAATCGGCGTTGGTCGCATCAATCTGTGACTCGATTTGTAAGTCAGGGATATTCTCCTCTGCATGATGCCAAACGACATGAACCACTACAGGAATGGTAACGACTTCTCTATTTTGAAATGGTTGTTCTTGGTAATTTTTTATCCAATCTTGTGTAAAATTTTCAATCTCATTTCTTTGGTTAATCACGACTGCATTGTTCAACTCATAGAAAGTTGAAATAGCTTGCTGACCACAATGTTCGTCCAAAAATTGCGCTTCGAGTTGGAAACAGCAAAGCATAAGCAGTAGAAGAGAAAGTTTGTTCATTGAAAGTATAACGATTCAGTTAATGGGATGATTCTTAAAATATGTTAAAAGCTGGCTAGTTCATTTGTCATATTGTAAAATATTGGATTAATTATTAATAATGTTGTACAATTCATCCAATCTAGGGGCAAGTATAATTTCTGTTCTTCGATTTCTTGCTTTACCAACTTCGTAGGCATTATCAGCAATTGGTAAGTGATATCCGCGACCTGAAGCGATGATTCGGGTAGGGTCCACTCCGACTTCAATTAATTGTTTTACAACATTAATCGCACGTTGTGTGCTTAATTCCCAAGTATGTTGGGCTTCTACATCCGCATCGGTATGACCTTCTACGATTATTTCAAATTCATCTCCTGCACTTACTGCACGGGCAATTTGATACAATGCTTTTTTGCCATTGACATCTAGTTGGTTGCTATTTTGTGCGAACATCAAATTGGAACTCATCGATAAATAAAGTTTACCATTGGACTCACTGATTTGCATATCATCATCCGAGAATCCAACTAAGGCTTTGTTCATTCTGATGCGCAATGCTTTGAGTTGAGCATCCTTAGAATCCAACAACATTTGTACTTCCATTGTCTTTTTTTGTTGAGCCGTATATTTGTTTCCGAGTTCTTCATATTCTTTCACATGCACAAGGTCGGCAGCTCTTACCATTTCAACTTCTTTTTTGAGCCTTTCAATTTCTCGTTGAAGTCTTTGATTTTCTCGATATTGTTGGTCTAATTCAGTTTGCACAGAAGTGGATTGAGAACGTAATCGTAGTGATTCATCAGAAGTTGAAGAAAGAAGGGCTTTATTTTGCTCCAATAATTCATTGTATCTTCTGGTCAAATCTTGATTCGTGATTTCCAATCCATTATTTATTTGCTGAAGCGATTTTATATCTCGCTGCGCTGCTTCCAGGCTATTTTCTTTGCTTTTCAAATCATCGGTCATTGATAGCATTTTACCTTTTGTTTGCTTCAAGGCGCGCAATTCTTTTTGGTATGCTTTACTGGCATCCGAAAGTTCATTGTATTTCTGTGTGGTGACACAACTTGAAAAGAAGATGACTGCTAATATGGATAATAAAATGAGTCGATTCATGATTATAGGATTTGATTCGCGGATTATTGAACTGACTAAAAATAGGGAAAATTTGGGAAAAGGATGGAGTGCACACCTAAAAGGCAGAGTTCTAAATACAAATTGTATTCTAAAAGTGCGGATATATTTGGAAGGAAAATTTTTCGAGATCAAGGCAGAAAACGTAGACATAGCCTTAGTTACGGCGAGCCTGCCTGACTGCGCCAAGCAGACAGGGCTTTCTAACGAAGATATCTGGAAATTTTTCTCAAAGATAACCGTAATTATAGACTACAATTTGTATTATAGGTTTACAGTTAGATTTTTTTGATTTTAGTTCGTTCCTCAATTCAGAATAAATATTTCAGACGAGCAACGCATGTTTGATAGTACCACCTACTAACGCATAAATTACACCATTATGATATTCATGTTTTTGATTACTGCCTATTTCATATTGAATGTATTCAGCAACGGAAAAGGATATATTTTTAACTGGCTTCATTTATTTCTTTACTAATGTAATAACTAAATATCCAATAATTTTCAGGAATTAACAACAAACAATAACATAATTGTTTTGAATTTGGATTTGAATAATTCAAAAAAGAAAGGGCTATTGCCCTTTCCAAAATAAAATATTTCATGTATTATTTAGACCACAACCAATCCTAACTCCTTCCCCTTTTCAATCATAAAAGCTTTAGCCGCTCCTACTTCATTCGGGATATTACCATCGAGGATTGCTTCCCGAATAGCCGTCTTGATTTCACCAACCTGACGAGAAGGAGGAATGTTAAACGTCTCCATAATAAGCTCACCAGAAACCGGTGGTTGCCAGTTGCGAAGATTGTCTTTCTCTTCTACTTCTTTTAACATGGTGCGCACCATTTCATAATTTTCCAAATAACGCTTTACTTTATTCGGATTTTTTGAGGTGATATCTGCTTCACATAACAACATCAAGTCATCAATATCATCACCAGCTTCAAATAACAATCGACGAATCGCACTATCGGTTACATTCTCCTTGGTCAAAGAAATCGGACGCAAATGAAGTCGCACTAATTTTTGTACATACTTCATTTTGTGATCCATCGGCAACTTCATTCTTTTAAAAATGCGTGGTACCATCGATGCACCCAATGCTTCATGACCATGGAAAGTCCAACCTACTTTAGCGTCATAACGTTTTGTTGGTGGCTTAGCAATATCGTGCATCACAGCTGCCCATCGCAACCATAGATTATTTGTCTTCCTACAGAGATTATCCAAGACTTCAAGTGTATGGTAGAAGTTGTCTTTATGGCGTCTGCCATTAATTTCATCAACGCCATGTAGCCGAGCCATTTCAGGAAAGATGATTTGCAGTAACTCTGTATCAAACAATAGTTTAAATCCAACCGAAGGTTTTGGTGTCGCCATGATCTTATTCAACTCAATCAGAATTCGTTCTTTGGATACAATGTCAATTCTGTTTTTGTACAACGGAATTGCTTTTAGGGTATCTGGATGAATCGTAAATTCCAATTGATTGGCAAATCGAACGGCACGCATCATCCGCAACGGATCATCGCTGAAAGTCTTACCAGGTTCTAATGGTGTCCGAATTAATTTTCTACCAATATCCCCCAACCCATCAAATGGATCGATAATTTCACCAAAGTTGTGTTGATTCAAACTTACAGCTAAAACATTAATGGTCAAATCTCGACGATTCTGATCATCTTCTAAGGTTCCATTTTCCACACTCGGCTTTCTTGAATCAGATCGGTAAGATTCTTTTCTGGCACCTACGAATTCGATTTCAAGATTTCCGTGCATCAACATAGCGGTCCCGAAACGACGATAAACCGTCACCCGTGCATTTGGTGTTAATTTAGAACCAACGCTTTCCGCCAAATCAATACCACTCCCAATGCAGACAATATCCATATCCTTTGAAGGTCGGTTTAAAATTCGGTCTCTTACGTATCCTCCCACGACATATGCTTCACAACTTAATTCTTTAGCACAGGCTGAGATTAGGTTGAAAATATCACGTTCGTGTGGTTGGATATCAAAAATCATTGGACTTGTAGCAGGCTTAAATTTTTAGATTAGGAAAGTTCATTCTCATGAAACAAAACTAACATTTTTGGGAAATAGTTCGTTTAATTAATTGAAAATTATAAATATTACGATGATACCTGGGTAGACGGAGTTAGGTTTGTTTTATAAGTTATAATTATTTTCTCATCTCCTTCGTCGATTCGAATTTATAATTTATAATATGATCGTGTTACGCTGGCCTGCGTGAGCTCGCGTACCTAGGTCATATTTTTAATTTTACATTTTTGAAAAAATCATTTTTTCATAGAAACCGGAACTCTCAAAACCTCCATTTCCGTGTTTGCATAAATCTCCTCTATTCCATCCATAATTTCCATCAAAGTAGGTACATCAAATTCAGTGACTAACTTTTGGCGGATAGGTTTTATATTTCGGAAACCTCTAAAATAATTGGTGTAATGACGTCTCATTTCGAGGACTCCTAATTTTTCACCTTTCCATTCTACTGAAAATTTAAGATGTTTTTTGGCTGCAGCGACGCGTTCGTGTATTGTTGGGGGAGCTAATAATTCTCCCGTTTTAAAGTAATGTTTTATTTCTCTAAAAATCCAAGGATTGCCAATAGAAGCACGCCCGATCATGATGCCATCGACCCCATATCTATTTTTATATTCCAGTGCTTTTTCTGGGCTATTGATATCTCCGTTTCCGAAAATTGGGATGTGAATTCTAGGATTGTTGGCAATAGCACCGATCTTCGTCCAGTCTGCTTCTCCTTTATACATTTGTTTACGGGTACGCCCGTGAATAGACAAAGCTTTGATCCCTACATCTTGCAATCTTTCAGCAACCTCTTCAATTCGAATCGTGTTGTCATCCCATCCCAATCTAGTTTTTACGGTAACAGGAAGATTGGTTGATTTCACTACATCATCGGTCAATCGAACCATTTTATCGATATCTTGAAGAATTCCGGCACCTGCCATTTTGCAGGTTACTTTTTTGACCGGACAACCATAATTGATATCAAGAATTTCTGGTTTTGCTTCCTCAACAATTTCTGCTGCTCTCATCATCGAGTCATGATTGGCACCAAAAATTTGTATACCAATCGGACGTTCGTATGGGTAGATATCCAATTTCTGCACGCTTTTAGTTGCATCTCGTATGAGTCCTTCGACACTGATAAACTCTGTGTACATTACATCACATCCCTGTTCTTTACACAGCGCTCTGAATGGGGGATCTGAAACATCCTCCATTGGTGCGAGTAAAAGTGGGAATTCGCCTAATTCTATGTCTGCAATTTTTACCAATTATCTAATTTTAATAAAAAAATTCTTAATGTAATTACGCTATTTCAATCGACAGCGGTATTCTTTCAAGATATAAAAAATAAGTAAGATTTTGTCGTTTTCCTATAGTTACACACAACAAATTTAATCTCTTTAAATGATTAAGTATGGTAAAAATAATTAACATTTATTTCAATATTTAACTTATAACAGCATATAAATTTTATTTTTGTGATTTTGAAAACTGATGTAGTTTTCGTTGCTTTCAGATGGTCAATAAAAAGACAATAAAAAGGTATAATTTTAAAAATGTAAACAACATGTTTAAATCCTTTCTTGGTAATAGTCCTCGTTGGTTCAAATTAACAATGATTGGTTTTCTGATATTTAATATTATCAGTATTCCGCTTCTAGGCAAAGAAATTACAGCCTGGATCGTTATTGGAGAATTTATTTTCACATTGGCGATGGCCCTAAAATGTTATCCTTTGTTGAGTGGTGGTCTTCTAGCCATCGAAGTGCTTTTTTTAAAACTCACGACGGCCAAACATGCCTATAAGGAGGTCGAACAAAATTTGGAAGTGATCCTGCTTTTGGTATTTATGGTTGCCGGTATCTACTTTATGAAACCGCTTTTGATGTACATCTTTTCAAAAGTATTTACTCGGATCAAATCTAAAACTATCCTGTCTTTGTTATTTGTATTTCTTTCAGCAGTATTATCTGCTTTCTTGGATGCTTTGACAGTAACTGCGGTATTGATTTCGGTGGCTGTCGGTTTCTATGGCGTCTATCATAAGATTCATTCCAGTCAGGCTGCCGATTATGATAAAGATGGCGTATTGGATTCTAAAGAACTTTCAGGAGAAACATTAGAGCAATTCAGGTCCTTCCTTAGATCATTAATCATGCATGGTGTGGTAGGTACTGCTCTAGGTGGTGTTTGTACCATTGTTGGAGAACCTCAAAATTTACTGATCGGAGAAAGAATGGGTTGGGATTTTATTGAATTTTTTAAACAAATGGCACCTATCACAATGCCTGTGTTTGTAGCAGGAATGATAACGACTGTCATCCTTGAAACTACAAAAACATTTGGTTTTGGAGAAGAACTACCGGATGCAGCTAGAGAGATCATAGAAAAATATACTGAGGAGATGGATGAAAAGCGGACAGATACTGAAAAATATCACTTGGTGGTACAGGCCGTAGCTGCAGTGTTATTAATCATTGGATTGGCTATGCATGTTGCTCCTGTTGGATTCATTGGGCTTGCGCTTATCATTGTGCAAACCGCTTTCATAGGGATCACCGACGAACATAGTCTTGGAAAAGCCTTTGAGGAAGCGTTGCCTTTCACAGGTTTATTGGTTGTCTTTTTTGTTATTGTAGCAATGATCCATGATCAGCATTTATTCAAACCAATCATTGATGCAGCATTGGCTATGGATATTTCCAAACAACCTGCGATGTTTTATATTGCAAATGGCGTGCTTTCTATGATATCAGACAATGTGTTTGTAGCTACTGTATATATAGGTGAAGTGAAAGCAGCATTTGATGCAGGTATCATTGACCGAGAACATTTTGAAAAGTTGGCGATTGCAATCAACACCGGTACCAATTTACCTTCTGTTGCCACCCCTAATGGACAAGCAGCATTCTTATTCTTATTGACCTCCGCATTAGCACCATTGATCAATCTTTCTTATTTCAAAATGGTAAAGATGGCTTTTCCTTATACTATTGTGTTGGGAGGAGTTGGTTTGGCGATGGTGATTTATCATCTTTCTTAAAATTGAATTACTTGAGGATGTAGTATTCCACCCCGACCAATTTATTGGTCGACCCTCCTTTTAAAAAAGGAGGGTGAGCGCGTCAGACTGTGCGAAAACTAATTTGGATTCTGGAATTTGAACCGCAGAATGTCGAAGTGGAGCTCGTGGACAACCAAACGTGGATAAAACGTATTCACGAAACAAGATTTCACGGACTCACTTCGAAATTCGACATTCCTTGTTCGATATTCCGTAGTTAAAAGGAAAATTGGATTTTCCTACAACTAGTATAAATTGAAAGACTAAGTACCCAGTATCCACCCCGACCAAATTTATTGGTCGTCCTTCCATTTTTTAAAAGGAGGGGGCTGCAAACATGGATCTCTCATAAAATCATTCCCCAAAAACCAATCAAAAAAAATAACACTAATTTTTATAAAGGCATCATGAGATTTCGACTATCAATTCTATTATTTATCGCTATCACAATTCTAGCATGTTCCAACATTGAAAAAGAGTTAATAATCGGAAAATGGGCAATTGATACTGTAGAAGGTGTTGGTGAAAAGGATTTGAAAAACATGCGGGATATTCGCTTCGAATTTTTACCGAATAATAAATATTTCTTTCAAAGTACCCTAAACATCACTGAAGCTGGTCATTATTCTATTTCTGGCGATTTACTAAATACGACCGATACGACCGTTGCTATAACGGTCGAAAAATCTGTAAAAATCACTAAGTTGACTGCTGACTCGCTTTACTTTATTATGAATAATAGTGGCAAAAAGCAAAACCTGAAATTTGTTCGAGTCAAATAGATAAGTTAAAATTATGTATTAAGAGATATTTTGTCCTTTCAGTTACAAGCTGCCAATATTCTCACATTTACCAACTTATATATCACAAAAACTACCATATATCTACCGAATTCTCAGTGACATCCGATTTTGGCAAAGGGTTTGATTTATAGTTAATACAAAAATTCTCATAGCCAAATGATAGATTACGAACAGGTCAAACAGGTAATGATCAATCCGCCAAGTGAGGGATTGGTCGAATTGTATAACGATATCGAGTATACAATTAAACAACATCCGATGTGCGTGAAGGGTAAAAAACCTTTTGGCAAATTGGGAAAATCTGGCTCTTTTTGCATTAGTGCCACAAGTATTCAAACTGATTATATTGCTTTTGTATTGGGGAAAGCGAAACACAATGAATTTCCGAAGGAAATAATGGATTTGTTTTTCGGTGTAGACTACAATTTCAAATTACAATATGGAAATATTAACGGTGAGGATATTGATGGCTGTATGTATTTGATCCATGAACAAAGTGATACGAAATACGATCTTCAATCTGTGTATGATTGTATTTATTCTACTGATGAAGAATAATTTTTCTGATTGCTTGAGTAAAAAAGCTCATTCCGAATTTTCGGGATGAGCTTTTTTGTTGGACAGATATCATGTCTGTTTTGATGTAATGTATAATACAGATTGAACCCCAAAATGGCGGATATCTATGAGAAAAATTTATCGATATCTGCGTTGAAAAGCCCTGTCTGCTTGGCGCAGTCAGGCAGGCTCACCGTAACTAAGGCTATGTTTACGTTTTTCGCCTTAATCTCAATAAATTTTTCCTTCATTTAATAACGCACTTTTAGAGTACAATTTGTATAATTCATGTTTAAGCCATA
>CALFWW010000151.1 GCA_937928575.1 uncultured Saprospiraceae bacterium
GATTAAGGCGGAAAACGCAGACATAGCCTTAGTTACGGCGAGCCTGCCTGACTGCGCCAAGCAGACAGGGCTTTCCAACGCAGATATCAGTAAAATTTTCTCATAGATATCCGCAATTATAGAGTATTATTTGTATAACATCTCCATTAACTCGGCAGCTCGACACCTTCTAGAAAGTCCTAAAATCGCACAAACTCCGTCCGACGATTCCGTTGTCTACCTTCAGGTGTATCATTCGTATCTATTGGTATTGTTTCACCGAATCCTTTGTACCTCAATCTACTTGCCGAAATTCCTGCATTTGTCAAATAATCATTGACAGCTTTGGCTCTGTTTTCGGATAAAGTCATATTATCAGAATCAGAACCTACATTATCGGTGTGTCCATTGAGTTGGATTCTTAATGTTGGATTTTTGATTAATAAATCTTTTAGTCGATCCAATTCATTAATAGAAATATCTTGTAATGCAGCAGAACCGGTTTCGAAAAATACATTTCTGAGAATGATTGGTTCTACAGCAATGGTAGCGGTTGTTGTTGGAACGGTTGCACCAGGAACGGAAGGTGGAATTGGCTGAAGGAAAATTTCCAAAATGAATGGCTTGTTGACATCCGCAACTTCAGCCAAAGAAAAGTTTTCAGAGTGAAAGAAATATTTTTCTTTGGAGACATTTAAGGAATAATTCTTCTTCATTGGAAGGGTCACTAAAAACTCTCCATCGCTTTCTGTTTTAGAAGATACGTGTGCTTTACCTGTTGACAAATCCATGAAGTCCAAACTTGCAGCAATTGGCTTTTTGGAAATTGCATCAAAGACTTTTGCTTTCACATAGGTAACAGGCTGTGGACGTGCTTCCTTATAAAGTGGAAAACTATACAAATCAGTTTCACCACCTCGTTCTGAATCAAACAAAGTCGAATCATCCGCATCACCAAAAGTTTTACGATCACTTGCAAAATAAGCGGTCTGCCCATCCAGGCTAATTACCAAAGCGCCTTCACTAGCCTTTGTGTTGATTGGGTATCCAAGATTTACAGGTGTTCCCCATTTCCCATCTGCTTCTTTGCGCGAATAATATAAATCGTGTTGTCCCATTCCCGGATGGCCTTTGGACATGAAATAAAGGGTTTGTCCATCTTGGTGAATGAATGGGGATTGATCTTCTTTGCCTGTATTTATTTCTTTTCCAAGATTCACTGGTTTTGACCAAAGGCCTTTATCATTTCTTTCACTCATCCAGATATCATTCCCGCCTCGACCTCCTGCTCGGTTACTAGCGAAGAATAGTTGATTACCATCAGAGGAAAGAGATGGTTGAGATTCCCATTTATTGGAATTGATAGGCAGCCCAATATTTTGTGGTTTGGTCCAGCGACCATTTTTAACTTCTGAAAAGTATAGATCGCAACTTCCCATTCCTTCATCCCGATTGCAAGCAGTGAAGACAATTAATTTCCCATCAGCAGATACCGTTTGTGCTCCTTCATTCAAATCGGTATTTACTTCAGTTAATTCTTTTCCTTCTTGCCATTCTCCATCAACATTTTGACTGATATAAAAATCTTCTTGTCCACGAATTCGAACCGTGTAGATCAATGTTTTTCCATCTGCGGTAAAAGAAGGTAGGTATTCCGCATTTGAAGTATTGACTTTATTACCTAGACTTTGTGGTTTAAACGGAACTGGATTGTCATATGCATACGCTGCAAATTTGCAATTCGCCAAATGGAAGGCTGCCTGTTTTTTTAGTTTTTCGTTGGCTTTTGGTAGCGATAGAAATTTTTCAAAATGAGCAGTGGCTTCATCAAATTTATTTAATCTCCATTCGGTCAAAGCAAGGGTATAATAAACTTTCGTTTTATAATCTTCTTTAATTTGCAGCACCTTTTCAAAACCTGCCTCAGCTTCTTGATATTTTTTCTGATCGTATTTTGCTGCTGCCCATTGAATCTGTGCGTCTATAAACTTTGGATTCGCTTTTAGAGCTTTTTCAAATTCATTAATCGCTTTTTCGTTTTGCTCAGAGATAAGCAGACTCATCCCCTTTTCATAAGCCTTTAATGCTTTTCCTTTTGCGGTCTTTCGGGTTACTAGAGATTGTGTTGTTCCACATTGGACAAACAATAAAAGAGAACAACAGAGTAAGAATAAACGAGCCATAACTTTTTACTTAAATAGTGAATGGGTTTCATGAAAGGACACCAAGGAATATTGGGGCACTATATTTTTTATAACGCAGGTTTTGGTAAAATGATATCAAAGTTGAAGATATAAAATAGGAGAATAATCAAAAAGGTGCTAGAAAATGAAAAATGGTCACCAGTTTAATAACCAATGACCATTTCACAAATATGTATTTAAAAGTAATTATCCTTTTCTGCGAAGCAATTGTTCTGCTTCTTTACATCCTAATCTGACTGCTTCTTTGAAATCCTTAAGGAATCCATTCTTTCCAGCTTTTTGCTTAGCCAGTCCACGGTGCATATACATATCTCCTTTTTTCAAACCATCTTTCACTTCTTCCATTTCCAAAGCGATATTGAATTTCTCTACAGCATCGAGATATTGTTCAGATGCGAATAATGCTCTAGCATAGTTGAAAGTCATCTGACGGACCCAAAATTTATTTGGATCTCCATCTTTGAATTTCCTTCCTGAATAGAATTTTAGATCCTGTAATGCGCCTACGTAGTCACCACTCTTTATATACAGATCTGCCTTCAATTTTCTTGCCTTCCAATAAATTGGTTGTAAAGGAATAGAAGACTTAACCGTCATTTCTAGATCTTTGATTGCTTTCTTATCCTCTCCTTTAGTTACGTATACATTTGCTCTTCCAAAATAGGATTCAGGATTGTGAGGAGCGAAATCGATACTTTTGGTGAAATCTCTTATTGCGTCTGAATCATTTTTCAACAACACATTGACATGACCTCTTTGTTCGTAAGCTTGTGCATGCTTTTCATACTTTTCAATAGCTTTGCTTAGAGCAGCCATTGCCTCCGTTTCTTTCCCCTTTTCTTTAGCTAATTTACGACCTTTCAAAAAGTTTTGAACAGTTGCTCGTTCGCTAAGAGGTTCTACGATACCATGATGCAAAATCTTGCCATCTTCGGTCATCCAACCACTGATGTTTCCTGCTACGGCAAATTGGGCAACATATTCTAAAACAGAATAAGTATTCTTCCAACTCTTTTCAGAACCTTGTGTGATGAATCTTGGAACGACAAGAGAAGCAGATTCCTTATCAAAAATCTCTTCTTCGTTTAATAGAATGTCAGAGCGATAATAGTTTTCCACTCGATGTTGAAACATCTTAAGTACAGTGTCAAAGCTTTTATCACTTCCAAATTCTAAGCGTCCCGAAAAAATTGTTTTATATGTTGTCATTTTGCCTAAAATATGAGGAATTAAAAAAATTAATTACAATTCATTCAAATGTGATTGTTTGTTATGCCTAAAACAATCCCAATTCTGAGTGTAGTTCCTCTATTTTTGCATTTCGACTATCAGATGTTGTTTCGCTTAATTCAATTTTTATAAGCGATACTGTAGCTAGTAAAAACACTACACGCAGTTTCTCAGAAAGTATGTCTAAAAAAGTAGATAGGTTGATGGGTATTGCTGCTTTTATCCCTAGATCTCACACGGATAGACCCTTCGGGAGAATAAATATACAATTAAAAATTTTAGCAATCAATATAATTGTAATTTTTTTTTAATACGTTATCAAGAAATACCTTATTATCAGTAGATTAGACACGCTTATTTAACAGAAAAAAATAAGGATTTGTTGTAGATACAATCAAGATTTTAGGCCCATACTTTACATCCTTCTGTGCAGTTTTTGCAGATATCAATTTGATCTCTCCCTTTAAGTAGCTGAGTTCTAAAGTTTTGGTAGGATTCCCCTTCCCAGAGTTCGACAAAAGACTGTTTTTTTAAATCCCCCAATCGATGTGTCGCATCTTTATCAAAACAGCAAGGAACAACCAAACCATCCCAAGTGATAACACAGGCATGCCATAATTTCCAGCAATGATTAAGCAATTCATTCTTTACCTCATATTTCCCATCCTTATTTTGGCGATAGCGAGCATATTTATCATTTAAGGGAATTAGATCGTTGCCATCTTCATAATCATATACTTGAGCGGTTTTCAGTTTCACTTCATCTACTCCTATTTCTTCTGCCAATCTATAGATCTCTGGAATTTGATGTTCATTTGGTCGCACTACCAAGAATTGAAAAATTATGTGAGGTGTTTTAGAATTCATTTTCTTTTTCCACTTCACGATATTTTTAGCCCCCATCAATACATTTTCCAACTTCCCCTCCTTTCGATAGTTTTCATAAACTTCTTGTGTAGTTCCATCAACCGAGATAATGATACGATCCAGACCGGATTCAATTGTTTTCTTCGCATTGGCATCATTTAGAAAATGGCCATTGGTAGAAGTGATCGTATAAATACCATTGTCTTTCGCGTATTTGACCATATCTAAAAATTTTGGATTGATGTATGGCTCCCCTTGAAAATAAAAAATCAGATAAAGCAGTTCACGGCGAAGCTCATCGATGGTCTTTTTAAAAAAATCTGCTTTCAAATTTCCGGTTGGTCTTGAAAAAGCTCTTAGACCACTTGGACATTCTGGACATTTAAGATTGCAGGCAGTAGTAGGTTCAATAGAAACCGTAAAAGGTCTTCCCCATTGGATCGGTTCTTTTTTCCAGCGAGTTACGTGATAAGAGGCAAACACCTTTAACACATTCCATATGCGATAAGGTGTAAGTTTAGAAATAAAATTGATAGTATCGGACCCGTAAAATTTCATGTTTATATAACGCGTATTTCATTTTCGCAATACAAATATTAGTAATTATATTCATATGCGCAGATTAATGTGTCACAAAAGCACGATCAACCGTACTTGAAAAACATTGCTAGTTTGTTTAATATTTAATAATTTGCATTACGAAAAAACGGAAAGTACTTTGTTTGAATGACAAGGTATGAGCTACTTAGCCAATACATGTACGATATTATATTATCCTTTTTAACCGCTTTTACACTTACTTATTTTGCGATTCCTTCGATTATCCATATTGCGAAGATCAAAAATTTGTGTGATGAACCTGGTGAGCGCCGCTCTCACCATGAGAGTATTCCTACATTAGGAGGTATTGGAATTTTTGCCGGGGTAATTTTCTCTATCATATTATGGACACCATTTAATGTTTTTGGTGATTTGCAGTATATTCTATGCTCTTTCATCATTATCTTTTTGATTGGAGCCAAAGATGATATTTCTCCTGTACCACCCTGGAAAAAAATGATTGGTCAGTTTTTCGCAGCCGCCATTCTTGTTTTCAAATCCAATGTAAAGTTGACGAGTCTTTATGGCATATTTGGGATCTCTGAATTACCAGAAGTTGTTGCCGTAGCCTTATCGATATTTACCATTATTGTCATCATCAATGCCTTCAATTTAATTGATGGGATTAATGGATTGTCAGGCAGCATTGGATCTCTTATCGCCATAACTTTAGGAAGCTGGTTTTACTTAATTGATCATATTGAATTGGCAATTGTAGCATATGCGATGTCTGGGGCAGTGATTGCTTTTCTAAAATACAACATTACTCCTGCAAAAATATTTATGGGAGATACTGGCTCTTTACTGGTTGGATTAGTTTGTTCAATTTTGACGATCAAGTTTATTGAATTACATCGTGAAATACCCATGAATCCATATGCTTTTAAAGCAGTGCCGGCAGTTGCAATTGGGTTTCTAATTTTGCCGTTATATGATACACTTCGAGTGTTTATCATGCGTGCAATGGCGGGAAAATCTCCATTGCATCCAGATCGCACACACATCCATCACTTACTGATTGACTACGGATTTACCCACATGCAGGCAACCGCAATTTTAGTGTTAGTAAATATCTTTTTCATTCTATTAGTCATCACTTTTCAAGAGATGGGATCGCTCAATTTATTGGCACTAATTCTCATAATCGCCACGATATTAACCACTCTTCTATACACCTCTGTCCAGAAACATAAATTACTCAAGTAATTTTACTACCATGATGAATTACCTATTAGTTTTCATTGGTGGCGGTTTGGGAAGTATTTGCAGGTATGGAATTGCTCATGCCTTATCCGCTTATAAAACTTCCTTTCCTTACGGGACTTTTATTGCAAATGTGTTGAGTTGTATTTTACTTGGTGCACTTGTTGGTTTGATGCTAAAATCTGATTTGACATCCAATCTCAAATATCTATTGATTATTGGTTTTTGCGGTGGATTCAGCACCTTCTCCACTTTCAGCAATGAAACTTTTCAACTTTTTTCTTCGGGTCAGCACCTGACTGCTTTTGCTAATATTCTTCTGAGTCTAATCGTTTGTTTGTTTTGCATATATTTGGGTATGAGAATTACTCAGTAAGTTAGACAACAAGTAGAATAACTATGGCACTCGACAAAAACATCGAAAATAAAATTGAAGCGCTTCAAAAAAAATACGAAGCGATGGGACAGAATATGGAATCCTATCTCGACGGATTACTCCATGCAGATTTCTTAAAATATTGGGATTATATCCGGTTGGAAACGCTACTCAGTTTGCAACAGCCATTGACCCAATTTCACGATGAAAACATCTTTATCATATACCATCAAATCACGGAGCTTTATTTCAAATTGATTTTACAAGCAGTGGAAGTGGTCGCTGACGATGAAACTGCTGACGTACAATTGATGACTCGCCAACTTTCCAGAATCAATCGATACTTTGCCAATTTGGTCAAGTCTTTTGACATCATGGTAGATGGGATGGATCAAAATGAATTTCTACAATTCCGAATGAGTTTGTTACCTGCATCTGGTTTTCAATCTGCCCAATATCGGATGATAGAAATTGTCGGTACCGATCTCCAAAATTTAGTTCACTACACCAAAAGAGATACCATCAATGCAGAAACAGAAATTGCTGACCTCTACCCAATTTTGTATTGGAAATCTGGTGCGACAGAACTAGCTACCGGAAAAAAGACATTGACGTTGAAACAATTTGAAAAGCAGTATTCCAGAAGATTAATTCGATTGGCAGTCAACTACAAGAAGAAAAATATTTTGCAGTGTTATAAAAGATTGAGTACTGAGGACCAAAAAAATCCTGAGTTGATTCAAGCCATGAAAGATTTTGATATTCATGCGAATGTATTGTGGCCACTTTCACATTATCGCTCCGCTGTCCGTCACCTCGAACGTAAACCTGATGTTGTGGCTGCAACAGGTGGTACGAATTGGCAGAAGTATTTACCTCCGATGAATCAACGAGTGGTTTTCTTTCCTGAGATTTGGAGTGTGGAGGAGTTGGAGAATTGGGGGAAGCGTGTGAAGTTTGATTGATGTTAGTTCAGTTGTTCATGAAAATTACTGAGGTAAATCAATATCTACATCTTGATACAAATCCTTCATTGAAATCTCAATCCCAATAGATTGTAAACTTATTGTTTGATCTAATCCTTCGTATCTGGTAATCCGCCATAAATCACTGTCATCACTTTTGAAATGAACATCAACAACATATCTATTTTGTTCAATCAAAACATATTCTTTAAAA
>CALFWW010000152.1 GCA_937928575.1 uncultured Saprospiraceae bacterium
GTGATATCTACCACAAAATTATAAGCTCTCATATCTCCCAACAACCTCACAAAACAACGCTCATTAAATTTCACAAATTCTTTCGCAATTCTCGTTTGATTAATCACATTATCGTCCAAATGCTTTTTGCAAAATAAATCACCTGGAACACCTGCAATATGTTCTTCAATTAAAGTGACGCCATGAATCAAAAATGAAATATCATTGGGAGAAAGTAATTGCTCCAACTCTAAACCATATAATCTTGATGCATCCGCTTTCTTGACATAAAAATGATCGTAGTTGTCATTCAATCGATTAATGATGCGAATACGAAATGGTTTTGAATTACCAAAGGTGCAATAATCTACTCGGTCGACCGTCAAATGCTCTAATACTTTTTCATCTCCATCTGCTTTTAAGATAGAATATATTTTTGTGAGCGCAGCATAAATTTCTGGCATATCAGAAGGTGAAAAATAGACCGTTTCCCACAAGGTGTCGGCGCCATCCGAATCTATTAATTCAGTGGAAGAAGTATATCGCAACAAATCATCGTATTCCAACGGAAGTTGCGTAACTCGATTGTGTGTTTTTAAGTAATATAGAAAATCACGACTTATTGGAAACGGTGGTTTCTTTTTGGAGGGAACCTGACCTTTCATAATTTTACAGTTTTTTTGTAGAACAGACATCTTGTCTGTTCCCATTCTACACACATAGGATATCTGTGCTACTTGCAGATACACAGACAGGATGTCTGGTGCTACATATATACTACTCCAAATTCAAAATATAGTTCCGAATTATCTCAATACCCAAATCATGATTAACAGATCGTCCAAGTTGCGGCATGATCGCAGGAGTAGTCGTTTGCGTCATTCGATATAACATAATGGACTCATCTGGGTTGCCCGGAACAATGTCATACTGCAGATTCGGCGCATTGAAATTTGTCGGTATTTTATAGATACCAGCATTGATGTCCGTTCCTTGATGATCCCAATTGATATATAATCCATTTGCATTTGCAGTCCCACCTTGACGATGACAATATGCGCAATTTGAATCCAGATAGGCTTTTCCACGTATAACTGGATCTAGCGTCTCATCATGATAATCTGGAATTGTAGTTATATTGTTGGACATTCCCGAAAGGATTCCATTTCCTGCCCAATGGCCAAGTTGATTGACGGAAGGATTAGAAACAAAACCTCTGTTTAAATTGGAAGGTTTGGGACCGATAGGAGACATCTTTTCATTTAAGTTATGACAGGTACGACAGTCAATTTCTCTTGGAATCACATAAGCGGGAATTTCTTTTGTTTCTCCATTCATCAAAATAGTGGAGGCAGCAACCGTTGAACCAACTATTAATCTGGTCGCATCCGTTTGAGCATCATTCCATTTGTAAGAGTAAGGTTTCCACTTATCTTCCTTGCGGACTAACAAACGAGTTTCAATGATCGTCCGGCCTAGTGAAGTATCCCGTTCATCTACGTAAAAAAGAAAGTTTTTAATTATAATGGTACCGACGGGAAAATCCAACACTGCAAAGTCATTTTCATATTCCATCACAGTCCCTTCCGGTAAATAGACAAATCTTTCCTTAGAAGCATAATCAGAGAAAGCCGTTGCGGAAAGCGTATAAGGATTCACGCCAATAGCAGGTGTCAACGTTTTGATATCATTTTTAAAGAAACCATAATCAGATAAGTTGGCAAAAGGAACTTGTGCCAAATCAATTGCTAAATGGGTTTCAACGGGCTCAATCGGTGGATTATCTTCTTTTTCACAACCCATTGAAATTATTAATAACATGGTAAATACAATCCAATATTTTCCGGTCATCATTCTTAAATTATGTGCTTTAATAAAAAGTGCGGGAAGCAAAACACCTCCCGCTTAAAATAGCTTAATTACATTCATCGGGGGTGTCCACCAATTCAAACCCTTCATTTACGTACCCATCACCGGTATTAAAATCATTTTCGTCCGTTGAAGTAAAAGTCACGACTCCAGAACCTGCTTCTGCAAAATTGGCCCAAATAAAATCAGGATTGGATGGTTCATTGATGACAGGGTCTGCGGCCACAAATGGAGATCCAGCAGCGCTATAATCTTGATCATCCAACATGATGTGCGGACTCTCACCACCATTCTGATTTCTTACAATTTCGATTAATGGCCCAGCAGGTCGGTCCAATACACCGGCTTGATTGTAAACACCACCACCTTTCGTGTATGTATTGTCATGAATATTGACTGCAAAATTATTGAAGGTAAATTCCAGGTCATCTAACGGGTTGTAATTTTGATCTACCAAAAAATATGCGACACCAAGGAGCGAAACAGATTCGTTGTCTACGAATGTATTATTGGTGATTTCGATATATGAAGTGGCTGAAAATAACATGCCAATTCCCGGAGGAACATCCGCAGCAAACGTACTTCCTAATTCAGCAAAATTAGTTTGATTATTATTAGTAAATGTATTGTTGTATATTTTTGTTCTTTCGCCAGATTTAATTCTTTCTACACCTGCTAAGTCATAAACCAACAAACCCGCAGTGTTTTCAAAAAACTCGTTTCCGTAAACTTCTGCATCAATGTTGTTTTCAACTTCCATCCCGAATACATTTAAAGTCATTCGGTTGTTTCTCAATATCACTCGTTTATTTTGACCAGAATAAATACCCGCATCAATTGCAGCTTGTGCATAGCAATTTTCCACAATCACATCGTCACTTTCAACTGGATAAATACCATAGGTACCATTATCTTCACTACTTGCTGGCCATTCAACACCAACTTCATTAAAACGAATTCCTTTAATATTTCGAGCAGTAATACCGTTACCACCATTCGTATTTTTAACAGTAAAATTACAAAAGACCAAATTGTCACTATCAATGGCAGCAATTCCTTCTCCAGAGGTGGAGGTAGAATTTGAAAAGTCAAAAATAGTTGCTTCTCTACCAGCTCCCTTTAAAGTCAAGCCTGAAATATCAGCCAACGGAATGGTATTGGTGAAGATAAAGGTACCCGCACCAAAACAAAAAGTTTTTCCGTTTGGATCGACGGTCAATTGCGTGATAAATTCATCTTCTGACCAAGTAGCTTCTTCGTAGGTAAATAAGTTTGGGTCAACAGGGTCAA
This sequence comes from uncultured Saprospiraceae bacterium, assembly GCA_937928575.1. Classification (GTDB taxonomy): domain Bacteria; phylum Bacteroidota; class Bacteroidia; order Chitinophagales; family Saprospiraceae; genus CALDGQ01. The sequence continues at coordinate 3,139 of CALFWW010000152.1, forward strand.
CTGGATCTGTGTCATCATCATCTTTACATGAAGTGATTCCAATCAAGCCGATAAGAAATAGAAAGGAGAGGAGTTTAAATGTTTTCATAATCGCTATTAGTTTAAGTTTCAAATTTTGACTCTTAAATATAGCGAATTTTCAAACTATGAACAATTACTTTTCGCGATCAAAGTACAACTTATAATATCTTCTTCCATCAGGATCCGAACCTTGTTTCATTCGGTCGCGATTTCCGTGAACGTATAGTGTGAAATTTTTGTCCAATTTGATCACACTTTTAAATAAGCCCTGTTTCTTTTTGACCGCATCTTCCGAAATAGGGAAGCGGGATACCTTTTCTGTTTCATTATCACTCGCACCCGTACTTGGAGTGAGCGAATCTTTGTATTCATTTTTGAACTCGCGAAATGACTTTTTGTGTTCGGGCTCCGTGAAAATAGATTCAGCGAATTCTTCTTCATCAAATTCTTCTCGCTGATTGAAATATTCTTTTGACTTTTGCAATAAATCGACTTGTTCCGCTTTATTCAATTCAAATTCTTCCTTCATTTTACTGGTCAAGAATTCTTTCGCCATGCTCATGACTTGAGCAGTTTGAACATATTCATTGCTGATTGGATCCAATTGTAAAAAAGAGTCAATCCAGAATTGGGCATCCGAATTTTTATTCTTGCTATCAACGATCAACACTTTGTACCCGTCTTCGTGATCTGTATTTAAAATCAGTGCTCCTTTATCAATCCCTTTTAATTCATACCCTTCATCATGACCGATGGAAAACCCATTGTCTTTTTGTGTCATTTTTAAAAAAGTAGCCTTATTTTCTGACTTAAAAACACCGATAGCTGTTACCACTTCATCATCAAAAATGACATCTCTCATATAGACAATATTCAACTCACCTGACTTAATTTTAGGATGCGTCATGTGGTCAAACAATAGCCTTGCAATTGATTGAGAATCATTCACAAAATCACCTTGATCACCAAATAATTTTTTAGCTATCGTAAAAACTTTATTCGGATTAAATTCATCTCCATCTCTAAATTTGTAATAAAATTCAGCCTTGAAAGGTTCTAGGAAATATTTGGTGAGATACGCAATAGTTGATTCGTCAACATGAGTAGGTTCGTTTGATAGTATCAATTCTTCCTCATTTGTCTTGTTTCCCACGAAATGTGTCAATAGATGTTCTATTTCAACACCTTCAAATTTTAAAAGCTCCATTTTCTAGTATGTTTTTAAAGTTTTCCCTGCCTGCTTGGGACAAAGGTATTAAATACTTGACAGTATTTTTAGTGAATCATGATTGGTATTTGAACGGTTTTTCTAAGCGACTAGCTCATATGTCGCTCACATAATATATTCAAATTCCAGACACGATTTACCATCTAACAAATCTCAATTTTAAAAATTTTTTCTGCCTCGGGAACTTTAAGAAAAACAGTAGCGTTGTGACTATCATATCGCGAGATGGAGCAGCGGTTAGCTCGGTGGGTTCATATTCCACAGGTCAAGGGTTCGAATCCCTTTCTCGCTACAAACGATATTTAAAAATGAATTTATTGACGGACATAGAATTAGAATCAGAGGAACACGAGGCAAATCGCCCTGTGGTCAAATGGTGAAGACGTGGCACTTTCTATGCTAAGTTCAGGGTTCGATTCCCTGCAGGGTGACTAAACTAATAACAATTAATTTTCGTAATACATTTTCTGATTTTCGATTACGCTTACTGAGGTAAGGGGGCTTCCACCTATTCGGGAGAACCATACCCGTGTAGGCAAATTGGAAAAGCCGCCTGATTTAGGCTCAGGAGTTATTAATACAAATTGAATCCTAAAATGGCACACAAATTATAACAAAATAGAAACGCTTTTCTTATTATTTATTTGATTTTACGTTGTTAGATTTATAAAACAATAATTCTGAATAATAGGTTAAACAAAATGACCTAAACAAGATTTCGGGTCTCGATTCAGATTTTGTTTAAAGATGTAATAGGTTAGGAAATCTTTTGCAAATTAATAACACAAATAGTGATGTGGCTCAATGAGGTAGCGTACTGAATTTGGGACTCATGGGGTAGGTTCCGAGTCCGCATGAATCCATTCAGACGGGAAATCATGCCATCGCTACTACGGTCATATAGTACAACGGTTAGTATACGGCACTGTCGATGCTGAGATGAGGTTTCGATTACCTCTATGACCGCAATTTCGAATAGGAGCTTATTTTTAAACCTGAAATTGGCTCCTATTTTTTTCAACCTATCCGATTAACTAAGTCCTGAAAAAGCTCCAAAGAAGCAAAAGCACTAAAAATGGGCATCGCCCATTTAATTTAACAACCCAAACCCGGACGCTCTAAAGGAGCAAAAGCAATTCAATTCATAAACCCTTCAATCACCTCAAGATATTTCTTTAATGATGTGGTTTAAATTCTCATGCTATTATTTTGAAAATTTGTACCTTAACACCATGAACGACAAGACGAAAAAAATCATGTATTACGTAGGCACTGTTTTGCTAACCTTAATAATGTGCTTCTCCGTTTTTAATTATCTGACACAAACAGAAATGATTAAAGGCTTTTTCGAAAAATTTAATTATCCGACCTATTTAGTTTATCCTTTAGCAGTCGCCAAAATTTTAGGATTGGTAGCCATCTGGTCCAACGTTAGTCGGTCACTGAAAGAATGGGCCTATGCTGGTTTTTTCTTCAATATTTTATTGGCTTATGTAGCGCATTACATGACGGATGGTGGGATCTGGTTTGCATTCATTGCCATGTTGGGTTTGGTACTTTCCTATGTTGGATGGGAAAAGGAAGACCGTTTTCATACGCAGGTTCAACACCAATCTTAATCCCAATAATTTTCCAAAGCAGTGTAACTATTTGACCACTATTGCGACTATTCGCGTAGATGGTTTTGTGTAATAGCGTTTTATCTGAATTGAAATCTAAAATGATAGGTTTCTTCGTATTAAAAAATTCGTTATTGGCAACAAAACTATTTTTAAACTAGTTTAATAAATTGTCATTAACACTATTAATATCTGTGAATTTCTTCAAAACAATTTTCCTCCTCCTTTCATTCTGCCTCAATGCGCCTTGCGCTTTTGCTCAAAACATTTCAGGTCGTGTTTACAATACGGATAATGAACCAATTCCTTTTGTCAATATTTTTGTAAATCAATTGCAAACAGGAACTTCTGCGGATGAAAATGGAATGTACTTTTTGAATGTTGATGTTGGCGAATATGATTTTGTTTTTTCAGCATTGGGATATGAAACTCAAAAAATTCGAGTCACTATAATTGATGGAAATAATCGCAATGATATATTCCTAAAAGATTCGAATGTCGAATTGGAAGAAGTATTGGTAAAAGCATCAAAGAAAAACCCTGGTTATGAAATTATCAGAAAAGTAATCGACCGAAGAAAACAGTTTTTAAAACAAGTCGATAGTTATCGAAGTGAAGTATACATTAAGGCCGTTGAAAAAATAGACGAAAAAGAAAGTCCTAGAAGTGCCAAGAAAAAGGCAAAGGAATTGGCTGCAAAAGAGAAGAAAGCAGAAGAGAAAAAAGAGGAAGAAAAAAAGAAACGAAAAAAATCTTCTATCGATGTCGGAGATGTTAGTGACACCAAAGTAGATCCATTTGCGGAAGCGAAGGACAAAGAAGCGAAAGCAATCGCAAAAGTGAACTTGGTAGAAATGCAGTTGACCTTGAATTATCAATATCCAGGAAAGTATAAAGAAGAACGAACTGCCTACAAAGTTTCTGGAAAGAAAGATGGATTATTTGTACCGCGTTTTGATGAGGCAGATTTTAATTTTTATAAAAATTTGGTGGACTTCACTGGCATTACAGAATTGCCAATCGTCTCTCCAATCAGTCGTACTGCTATTCTATCTTACAAATATAAATTACTCGAAAGTAAAAAAGAGAATGGTCGAATCGTTCACAAAATAAAAGTTACCCCTCGGAAAAAAGGAAATGCAACTTGCTCGGGATACATTTATATCAATGACGAAATCTGGAACATCAATCGGCTGGACTTCAATTTTTATAAAGGTGGTTTAAAATTTTACGATCGTTTTCGCATTCGCCAAAATTATGAAAATGTAAGCGACTCCATTTGGCTACCGACTCGGCAAGAATTTAACTACGAAACCAAAAGCGGTAAATATAAAAATTACGAAGGGGAGACCTTAATTAAGATTTCTGATTTTGACAAAACTTATATTTTTCCAGAAAAGTTTTTCAACAATGAAATTGCGGTCACAACTAAAGAAGCGATGGATCGCGATTCCACTTACTGGACGACCATCCGACCAGAGCCACTTCCGATTGACCAAGCTAAAGTCATTCGTTATCGAGATAGCGTATATGCCGTGCACAATAGTATCGAATATAAAGATTCTTTAGATCGTGATTTCAATCGAATCGACTTTATGGATGTTGTGTGGGATGGAGTAGGTATCAGAAATCATAAAAAAAAGCAACAAATATTTTTAGCGCCATTAGCAGCTTCAATTGATTTTGAAGTGGTGGGTGGTTTTCGGGTCGGTACTTTTTTAGGGTACTTTAGAAGATTTGAAAATGGTCAAAGATTGAGTGCTTTCACTGCGGCAAATGTAGGATTGATCAATAAAGATTTTCAAATGTTTATTGACCAATCCTTTTTGTACAATCCACACAAGTTAGCGGAAATTGATTTTGGAATAGGAAGACAATTTCAAAATATAAACACTTATGATTCTTTTATCAATCAGCTAAATAGTGGCAATTATTTTCTGCACGACTACCTTAATTTAAGCCATCGTTTTGAAATATTGAATGGGCTGTATTTGACCACAGCAGCTTCCATGAACAATCGACAATCTATTGAAGGCTTCAAACGATATTCTTTTTTGACCGAATGGATTGCAGAAGAAGAATTAACCCCTTTTCAAACTTACCAAGCATTATTTACTGATCTAATTGTGTCTTACACTCCTCGTCAAAAATACATGACAGAACCAACCAGAAAAGTAGTGTTGGGTAGTAAATGGCCGACTTTTAGTATGCTGCATCGGAAAGGCTGGAATGGTCTATTTGGCAGTGACATTAATTTTGACTACTTGCGTTTTCAAATCCAACAAGAAGTAGTCGTAGGTACTTTGGGCAACTCTAATTATACGGTCAAAATGGGTGGATTCGTCAACACGAAAGATTTACGGTTTATCGATTTTAAACGTTTCAGAGAATCAGATCCCTATTTTTTCTCCAATCCTTTGCATTCCTTTCAATTATTAGATACACAATTGATCGCTAACAAATTCTTCTTTGAGGTGCATCATATCCATCATTTTAATGGCGCACTGGTCAACAATATACCATTGATTAAATTCTTAAAAATTCGACTGGTTGCTGGTGGTGGATTTTTATGGGTACAAGAAAGTAAGTTCCGATACATGGAAGCTTTCGCTGGCATTGAACGCATCTTCAAGTTAGGACCACGCCGTAGATTGCGATTAGGTGGATATGGTGTTATTGGAAATTCTACTTTGCAAAGTTCGTTACCTGGAATTAAATTTTCAATCGATATAATTGATACTTGGAAACGGGATTGGGAATATTAAATAAAAGGGGAAGTATTAATTAATGAACTTCAAAAGAATATCGAATATCGAATGAGGAATATTGAATGTCGAAATGAGCGCAGGAGCACAATGCAAAGTCTTCGACTTTGAAGGATCTAGTATGACAACAGCGAAGCTGTTTATTTCGTATTCACGTGCTCTACTTCGAAATTCTGCGGTTCATCTGTTCAATATTCGATATTCAAGCTTTGCCTAAAGCGTCGTCTTCCCTTCATACATATCCGTGAAGCTCTGATCAATCGGTTCCCACAATTCAATTTTATTATTTTCAGGATCCATGATGTGGACGAATTTCCCGTATTCGTATGTTTCGATTTCATCGCAAATCGTGACACCATTTGCTTTTAATTCTTCCACGAGTTTCTCAATATTTTCGACCCGATAGTTGATCATAAACTCTTTTTCCGATGGTTGGAAGTAGGTTGTTTTTTCACCCATTGGACTCCAGTTTAGATAGCCTTTTTTTTCTGGATTTGCACCTTGACGAAATTCAAAAACAGAACCATATTCATTGGTGACCAATCCCAAGTTTTTTTCATACCAACTTCTCATTTCGACGGGATCTTTCGTTTTAAAAAAGATACCGCCGATTCCTGTTACTTTCTTTTTTGGTGAACTCATGCTATTAAGATTTAACCTTTTACAATTTTTAATATTTGAAGGTAATTAAAATAGATTAGTGTCCAAAGTCTAAATCAAATTGAACCCCAAATGAATGGATATTATAAAACAGAAATGATAACTTTGCATGATCATGACGACAAGTAAACAAACTACAGAGATGAATAAGCCATATAAAATTGGAGTTGCATTCGGAAGTGGCGCTGCAAGAGGGATTGCCCATTTTGGAGCGATCAAAGCTTTTGAAGAAGTTGGGCTGAAGATTGATATTGTATCAGGTACCAGTGCAGGATCCATTGCAGGTTTAATGTTTGCTGCGGGCTATTCCGCAGAAGAAATGTTGGAAAAAGCAAAGTCAATTTCAGTGGCAAAGGCTTACTCTCCGACTTTTCCTAGTGGAGGCTTCACAGACATGTCTTATCTGAAAAGCTTATTGACCAAATGGATTCCAAATCCCAATTTTGATGCCTTACAAATCAAGCTAAAAGTTGTTGTCACCAATATGAATAAAGGAGCGGTTGAAGTAATGGAAACAGGCTCTTGGGTCGAACCAGTTGCTGCTTCTTGTTCTATACCTTTTGTTTTCAAACCCGTCATTATAAACGAACAAACTTATGTAGATGGGGGCGTAATGATGAATCTTCCAACACAACCCTTACGTGATGTTTGTAAGACAGTCATCGGAATTAATGTGTTACCCAATTCTAATTTTAGTCAAACCCAATTGAAAGGCTGGAAAAATATTGGGATGCGTTTTGGCGCAGCAGTGGTCATCAGCAATACCCTAGAAAGTATCAAGCACTGTGATATATTTATTGAACCTCAAAGATTGGCAGCTTACCCACTTTTTACCGTGAAGAAAGCAGATGATATGTATAAGTTGGGATATGAAGAAACGATGAAGATGATGCCGAAGATTATGGCCAAGGTGGCGGAAGGGTATGTTTGATGTTGCTTTCTAACATTGTAGTTGTAAAATAGGTTGAGTGGATGCTTGAGTGCGTAAGTATCCACCCTCCAATAAATTGGACGCCCCTTCTTTTTTTTAAACCACCGTTTTCACATCTTCTGTTTGTTAGATTTTGATCAGTCTTCCTGTCATTTTGAGCTTTCGCTGTGGCAAAGATGTCGAAAAATTAAGGAAGGTTGAAGCAGAACAATTTCGACACTATTGTAATTAGATTTCTCCACAAGGTCGAAATCGGAAACCTGAGAAATTGCTTGATCCTTCGACTTCTTGGCAAAGCCATAGCTCAGCATGACAAGCAATTTTATTGTACAACTAGATTTTCGACTTCTTGGCAAAGCCATAGCTCAGCATGACAAGCAATTTTATTGTACAACTAGATTTGCGACTTCTTGGCAAAGCCAAAGCTCAGCATGACAAGCAATTTTACTGTACTACTAGATTTGCGACTTCTTGGCAAAAGCCATAGCTCAGGATGACAGGCAATTTTATTGTACAACTAGATTTTCGACTTCTTGGCAAAAACCAAAGCTCAGGATGACAAGCAATTTTATTGTACTACTAGATTTGCGACTTCTTGGCAAAGCCAAAGCTCAGGATGACAAGCA
>CALFWW010000153.1 GCA_937928575.1 uncultured Saprospiraceae bacterium
AAATTTAAAATTATGTTTATTTCTAAAGATATACTCAAAATCGGTTTTATACTTTCATTTTTATTCGCAGCTTTTACTTCGCATAGTCAGTCAAGTCCTTGTGACGATACTATTGCTTATGAGTTCGGTTCTACCAGCCAATCTACAACTCTTCAAAATAAATATGCTGATTATGCTTATGACGGACAAACATTTGGAAAACGTGCAAGGACAAAAGACCAAAATGTTCCCTGGTGGAATCTTAACTTAAATGGCGAATATTATATTAATACAATTCAAATGTATGTTCCTGAAAACGCTATTACAAATCCTAAATATGGATTGGGAGATTTCTATATTTTCATATCTAAAATATCAATGGATAATCTTAGTCTTGAAAATATTATTGCTTCACCTGATGTAAACACTATCCACGTAACAGATTATGTGCAAAATGGTCAAGCAATTGAATTGCCTTCTATTGAAGGAAGATATGTTCGGATTCAATCTACTATTTATGATGGATTCACTGATATAAAGGAAGTCCGCATTATTGGTGGTCCTTCTGATAATGAAGAAATTTGTGGTAATGGAAAAGATGATGATTGTGATGGGAAAACTGATTGTGAGGATTCTGACTGTGCCGGAATAATTCAAAATGTTACAGTTGTAAATCACCCTTCAGCACCAATTTATGATGATGGTGTTATTTCAATTCAAGCCTTTGGAAATATCACTGAATACAGTATTGATGATGGTGAAACTTATTTACCATTCTGTTCTAGTGGGGGAAGTTGTGAGATTTCAGGATTAGGTCAAGGCAGTTATAATATTTTTATGAAATCATTTTATGGTTGTATAACAGAGTACATAAATAATCCTGTTTTACTTTCAGCTCCTGCTGGTGGATCGCATGGACATTGCCCTAATGGTGGATTTGAGGATGATGAAGATAATTTTGTTAATTGGACTCTTAGTTATTCTGACAATTCAACGCAGCCAATTCCAAATTATGAAGAAAATGTAAATTTATTAAGATTCGCCGCTGAACTAAATGATCCAATTGTTGAAGAATTTAATAATAATTATTTCCCTGCTTTAGGTACATATACTTTACGTTTAGGAGACCTTGTTGGAGGAAAAAATTGGGCTGAAGCAACCTATTGTTTTGATGTTGATGCAGATGATAGTGATTTTCATTTTTTTTATGCTTTCGTTCTATTTAAATCAACTCATACCGATCAAGATGGTATGGATTCTAATCCATCTTTTTCATATTCAATTTATCCAAGTTCAAATATTAATAGCCCTATATGCTCAGAAACCTATTTTACAGATGATGAAAGATTAATTGATATAACTGTACCGCATGATCCTCCTGGTGAAGGTTCCAATCCATGGGTTTATAAACCTTGGACTTGTGGCTCATGTGATTTATCTCACGTTATAGGGCAGGAAATTTGTATTACATTTCGATCTAGTGATTGTACGGAAGGACAGCATCAAGGTTGGGCATACATTGATGCACTTTGTGCGGAGGATTTAGAACCTGTCGCAGAAATGACAATCAATGAGATATATTGTGGTAATCAGAATGTAAATATTGATGTCTCTGGTGGTGGATATAATTTTTACACTTGGACAATTGGAAAAATAAGTAATACTGGAAATCAATTCGATATACATGAGTTCGAAAGAATTGAGCATGACAATGCATCTTTAGAAGACATTTTGTTAGATTATGTAGATGATTCAGGATATAACGCTGACTGTGGCATAGACTATATAGTTTCAGTGAGGTTGGAGAACGATTGTGCTGAAACTACAATATTTGGAGAATTTTATCTCGAATGTGATGAAATCAAAGTTGATTATTGTAATAATCTTTTTTATAATGGTATTGAGTCGACATTTATTGGCGATTTTGAATGTGATGGTTGCACATATCAGTGGGGACTTGAAGAGTCGTGGTTGGATGTCGGAAATATGTTATTAGATCCTAATGTCAAATATCCAATTTTGGATGAAACGAATGCTCTATCTACAAATTTAGAATATTTAGTCACCGTTACAGCACCTAATGGATGCATTGAACATGATAAGGTAAGGGTCTATCCTCAAAATTTCTTACATTTTTCATTTTCTTTAGAAGAAGAAACTCATTGTGATTTTACATTTCACGTAACTATCAAATATTCGAATACAATTGAAATTTCTCCATTCATACCTACTATTATAGATGTTAATAATATCGGTTCTAATGGAGAAAACTTAGTTTATGACAATGGACAATTTGTCGAAGAAATCATAGGAGATCCACATAATGAAGTAACATATTCTTTTACTATTACAAAAGATGTCGAAAATACTATGGATTTAAAAATACAGACTGTTCCAAATCCATTAAATGGTGAAGAATATTGTTGTTTAAATGAATCGATGATTTGTGGCTTAGATATGGGAATGTTTAATAATAGTATTTTCCATCGTCCTTCGAGAGTCTATATGCCAAATACATTTAGTCCGAATTCAGAAAATATTGTAGATCAAACAATTCATCCTTTTTTTGCCGCATTGATTTCCGAAGTTTCTTGTGAAGATGGTGATTATTCTGAAAATTCAAGTGTGTATTACGCAGAGTTTAATATATTTCATGATAGTGGCTCTCATATTTGGGGAAAGACTGTTTCTGTTCCATTAGATGCATATGAAGGATTAACTGGTGCGGAAGTAGCTTGGGATGGTAGAGTAAGGTGTGGAGCAAATGGGGCATTAAATTGTCATAATACATGTTTTGATGATGATAATTACTGCTATATTGATCTTAATAATACTTATACCGAAGATGAAAGGGTTACTTGGCCTGTTGATGTTTATACTTATACATTAATAATTAAAACTTGTGCGGTTCCGAATATAGAAACAATAGGTTGCGTTGAATACTGGATTCCCACAGGAACTTCTATATATTCTGGTGATGTCATGCTTGTTAATTAAAATTAATATAATATTGAAGTGGATTATTGTTTTGAGTCTTGCGCTATGGTATTCTTCCATATGTTTTGGCCAAAAGGTTTCTATCTCTATCGAAGGAGGATATCAACTTAAATCTGCCTTATCATCACCTCGCACTACTTGGGAGCTGAATAGCGATGGAAGCAATGAAATTTATAAATTTTCTTTTGGTGAAGGTATATTGTTAGGTACAACTATAATGTATCACCTTAAACCAAATTGGCAAATAGGTCTAAAGGCAAATTATATTTTAAGCAACCTTGAAAATGCGCCTGCTTCATCCGATTATAAATCAGAGATGTTTCGATTTATTCCTCAAACTAAATTTTATTGGCGTAAAGGAAAATGGAGTGCATTTGGAAGTATTGGATTGATAGTTGGGAGAGGAAAATTTAAGCAATCTTATCAAAGATTTGATGTAAATACTTCTTCTGGCATAAAGGATATTTATCGAGTTAATGAATATACTGGTGGATTTTCATTTGGTGTCAATAATTCAATTGGAATTGAGTATGAAGCTAACTCAAAAATCAATTGGTATCTGATGCTTGATAATTATACACAGTCTTATGGACCAAGACAGCGAGAAATTCTACAATATGAAGTGGATGGTATTGACAGGTTGGAAGATATATCCGAATCTGGCAGAATTCAAAAGTATGAAGATTTCTTGACTTGGGAAGAACTTAGTATAACGGCAACAGATAATAAAGAAATCAGAATTTTTTATCCATACAGTTCATTAGGTCTTAGTCTTGGTATAACCATTCCTCTCATTAAGGAATCGAAAAGATGAGTATGAGAAATTTTCTAGTTAGTTTTCTTTTGATATTATCATTTCACGGTTTAGCTCAAAAGTTATCCATTTCATTTGAAGGTGGATATCAACATAAATTAGCAACAGCAAAAAAGTGGGATGGCAAACCTGCTACAGATCAATTCGGTAATTCTGGGTTAGGACTTATTAATTATTCTCTTGGACAAGGTATGATAGCTGGGACAGAGATTATGTACCGGCTAAATCCAAACTGGCAAGTTGGTTTAGGTGTTAATTATCTAATTGGATCTAAAATGGAGTTCTGGATAGGAGATACATTCCAATCCAAAATGTTACGTCTAATTCCACAAGCCAACTTTAGAATAAACCATAACAAAGTGTCTCCATTTTTCAGTTCTGGGTTCATTGTAGGTTTCGGACAAATAATCTCCAGTCGAGATTATGGTGATATTGTCTCAAAACGATCAAAAGGTCTTTCTTTTGGATTTAAAAACTCCTTTGGCGTAGACATCCAAACCAACACAAGAATCAATTTCTTTATAAAGACAGATATTTACACTCAGTCTTATGGCCCTAAACAAAGTGAAAAAATCGTGTGGGGAAAAGATTTTGATTTATTACCATCAAAAACTGTATCTGAAATATTTGTTGATTACGTGGATTCAATTGGTGAAAATGAAATTCAAGATCCGAATAAGCCTTCTAAGGCTCTAAGAAGATTTTATCCTTTTAGTTCAATCGGAGTTAATTTGGGTCTTGTAATTAGAATGTTTGGACAATAATTTCCAAATCCTTTCGACTTTGTAAATTCACCCAAGCTATGCCATTTTTTGAAAGAGTCTGACAAAGTTACATAATAGTTTATTTATTGATGGTAGATGATTTTTTGCGATAGGATTCTCTTTTGAGATCATTTGATAACTGGTTACAATGAAGAGAATGAAGCCAAGGTTATCTTTGATATTCATGGCTACATGTTGTTCTGTAGAGGAAGGTATGACCAATTCAAAGTACACAATCAATTGATGAAACTCACGAAGAATGGAAAGTATGGAATCTACCATCCAATTGAAAAAAAGTACTTTCCATGCATAATCGATGAATTTATAGAACCACTAGAATCGCCTAATGATTTTAATGCGATCATAGGAGAAAAACGTAGAAATGTTTCTTTTAAAGATGGGGAATACCATGTCTCTCCAGAATCGAAACTTTTTAATCGATACTAGCTATCGCAAGCACCAATCTAACAACAGATTCATGCTTTTGATTTTTTAATATCTTCAAACTTTTTCTTACCTTATATCCCATAGCGTAAACAACCATCTCAAAATACACTAAACATGAGCCTAAACGATCTACTTATTGAGAACCAAAAACTAAGAAATGCTTTTCAAAAACTGAAATTACCACTTGACGAAGTAATGGAGTTTTATCCAACAGATATAGAAATTGAAAATAGACGATTAGCATCTTTATTGTTATTCACCAGAAAATATTTGGAAAATCAAAGTCGTGAAGTGATGGAACTTACTGGTTTTTTATTTCCACCCATTTTTCCTGGTATCTCTCCCGACAATGATTGGCTCCGATTTGAAAAATGGATCAATGGAGAACCGACCATTCAAAAATTTAAAGATCGATTGCCAGATGGATATGAAATCAAAGCCTCCGCTGACTTATCTGATGAAGAACTGGATGCGGAATTGAAAAACATAAAAGCATTGTTGGAAAAAACAGGATACCGTATTGGATTGATAGCAGACACTCCGAATCGAATTCTTTATGAAGTAATTTTGGAAGATCTGGAAGGAGAAGACATGATGGGAGTCGGATGGGTCAATGATGGTTGTTCCGGTTATTGTCCTGGTTGTGTCCAACGACCTTGGTGCGAATCAGGTCTTGATATATGTTTTACAGAAGATGAAGAAGCGGGTGAAATTGCGTTTCCAGAAAAACTCAAGGATTATGTTTCTGCAGCTCCAGGTTCTTTAGCATTATTGCAAGAAGCCCAACGAAAACATGATGAGCAAATGGCACCTTTTCTAAAAGATTTCAATAATGAGCAACAGAATGACTCCAATTTTTCTAGGAATTAAAAAAAAATCTGATCAAATACTTTCAATCAATCAACAATTTGATAATCCAAATTTCCTCCTAAGAATAATTCTACAAGCATCTACATTTATTTTGTAGGTGCTTTTTTGAATAATCCTTCCTAAGACTTGAGTTGTTAATAAATTGCAGAATATCTAACCTGACAATTGAACCACAAGAATTATTCGAAAATATCCTTAAACATTATTTATAGCCTTATCTTTGCACCAATTTTATCATTAATCAATCAAAACACTCTATCAGATGAAGGCAACATTAGAGAAAAATAGAAAAGCTTCCAACCTCGCAGCAGATAATATCAGAATTCTTTCAGCAGCGATGGTTGAAAAAGCTAATTCAGGTCATCCGGGTGGGCCAATGGGAGGAGCAGATTTTATGCATATCCTGTATTCTGAGTTTCTAAACTTTGATCCAGATGATTTAGGCTGGCGATTCAGAGACCGATTCTTTTTAGATGCAGGTCATATGTCTGCCATGTTGTATGGTACGTTGTCCATGATTGGTAGTTACTCGATGGAAGATTTGGCGAATTTCAGACAATGGAAAAGTCCAACACCTGGTCATCCGGAAGTAGATGTGAAAAGAGGAGTCGAAAATACTTCTGGTCCACTTGGATTGGGACATGCTTTTGGTATTGGTGCTGCAATTGCGGAAAGATTTTTGGCAGCTCGATTTGGTGAAGTTGTCCAACATAAAACTTACATATACATTTCTGATGGGGGAGTGCAGGAAGAAATTTCTCAAGGTGGCGGACGTATTGCAGGTCATTTAGGATTAGGAAATATTATCATGTTTTATGATGCCAATGATATTCAATTGTCTTCTGAAGTAGATGATGTTACTTCCGAAGATACTGCTAAAAAATATGAAGCATGGAATTGGCATGTTATAACAATCGATGGAAATGATCATGATGCGCTCAGAAAAGCATTAATAGAATGCAACGAAGAAACCGAGCGCCCTTCCCTAATTATCGGTAAAACAGTGATGGGAAAAGCAGTCCGAGATGATGATGGAAAATTGTATGAAGGCAAAGTGGAGTTGCATGGAAAACCACTGGGAAAATCAAATGCTTCCTACGAAAAGACAGTTGAAGGAATGGGTGGTGATCCGAAAAATCCATTTCAAATAGCTTCCGAAGTGGCAGCGATCTACGAATCGGTGTTAGAAGAACAACGTGCAAAAGTAGCAAAACGAAAAGCAGCCTATCAAGAATGGGCGAATGCGAATGTGGCAGCTGCAGAAAAATTAGATTTCTTTTTCTCCAATAAATTACCAAGTATAGACTGGGATGCTATAGAGCAAAAACCAGATCAAGCAACGAGAAATGCTTCCAAAGCAGTGTTGGCGCATTTGGCTGGAAAAGTTGAGAATATGATTGTTGCTTCTGCCGATTTAAGTAATAGCGACAAGACGGATGGCTTTTTAAATAAGACTACAATTTTCAAAAAAGGAGATTTTTCTGGTGCATTTTTACAAGCAGGTGTTGCAGAATTGACGATGGCGGCATTGGCTACTGGGATGGCATTGCATGGCGGAGTGATACCAGTTTGTGCAACCTTTTTCGCTTTTTCAGATTATATGAAACCTGCCGTTCGAGTCGCAGCATTGATGGAGCAACAAGTAATCTTCATATGGACGCATGATGCATTTAGAGTAGGGGAGGATGGACCGACCCATCAGCCAGTGGAGCAAGAAGCGCAACTTCGATTATTGGAAGAATTGCAAAATCATTCAGGTAATAATAGTTTGTTGGCACTTCGTCCGGCAGATAGTAAAGAAACGAATGCATCTTGGAAATTAGCATTAGAAAATAACAATTCACCTACAGGTCTTATATTCTCGAGACAAAATATTAAAGATTTACCTCGTCCATCTACTTTTGATGCCAATACAGCCGTTGCGAAAGGTGCCTATAAAGTATTAGATACGGATGGCACACCTGATGTGATTTTAGTGGCCAATGGTTCCGAAGTGGCGACACTAGTGGGTGCTGCTGAAATTCTAACTACAAAACATGATCTAAAAGTAGCAGTAGTATCTGCACCTAGTGAAGGTCTATTCCGAAAAGAATCAAAAACATATCAAGAAGAAGTTTTACCCAACAATATACCTACCTATGGAATGACAGCAGGTCTGCCTTCTACCTTACGAGGATTGGTTGGAAAAAATGGAGAAGTATGGGGATTAAATCATTTTGGATATTCTGCACCTTATACGGTATTGGATGAAAAATTTGGATTTACTTCAGAGCAAGCAGCAGTACAGATTTTAAAGTTTTTGAAAGAAAAGTCGAGTGCAGCTGTTTGAAAATAATGACAGTTTACTACATAGGTTCAGCGGATTAATCATTCTATAACCCGCTGAATCTACACAAAAAAAGGTACTTTCAGCGGATTATAACCAAAAAGTCAATCAGATTTCTTGTCTGATTTAGTCTCAAAAGTCGGTCAGACATCCTCTCTGATTAGGCAGGACTTTTTTCCGCATCTTAAAAATTCTGATAGGTGACACAAAATTCAGTTTAAATAATTTTCACCCTTACTTAATAAGCGATTTGTACCTCAGCTAAGAGATCAACAATATGGAGAACGCGATCTACCACAAAATATCAAGCAACAGGAACTGGATAAAGCGACGATGATAGTGGATTAGTGTCTTGAGCTATTTGGCCTTTTGGATATTTGGACGCTTCAAGAGGGTTGAGGAATGCTTGTTAAAATGACAATTTCAATTTGAAGCATAATTATCAATACTATTAGAAGCGTCCAAAAATCCAAATATCTAAAAGTCAATTCAAGAATCTTGGGTTTTAATAAGTTTTCCTTAATTCTAATAAATTTACTATTCAACCAACATCATGCTGTACGAGAAAATTCAAGAAGCCATTTCTTACATTAGATTAACAACTGATTTTCAACCGACCGTCGGCATTATACTCGGAACGGGTTTGGGAAGTTTGACCGATCGTATCAACGTCACTTCAAAAATCAGATATAATGACATCCCTAATTTTCCGACATCAACAGTTGAGAGTCATTCCGGAGAGTTGATTTTTGGAGAATTGGCGGGAAAGAAAATTGTAGCCATGTCAGGTCGGGTGCATTATTATGAAGGATACTCGATGAAAGAAGTAACGTTTCCAGTTCGGGTCTTAAAGTTCTTGGGAATAAAAACGATTATCATTTCAAATGCAGCAGGAAGTACCAATGCAAATATCAAAGAAGGAGAAATTGTATTTGTAAGAGATCATATCAATTTGCAACCTGAAAATCCGTTGCGTGGATACAACGACGAACGTATAGGACCAAGATTTCCCGACATGAAAGATGCCTATTCACCTAAATTAATTCAACTCGCGGAAAAAGTCGCAACCGAAAAAGGAATCAATTTTCACAAAGGTGTCTATCTCGGTTTGCAAGGTCCAAATCTCGAAACGCCAGCTGAATATAACTACATACACACGATTGGCGCAGACCTTGTTGGAATGTCCACGATTCCAGAAGTTATTGTTTCCAAACATATGGACTTGAAGATATTTGTTATCTCTGTTGTTTCCAATCAATGTTTTCCGATTGAAAATATTACGCAGACTACGATTGAGGAAGTGATTGAAGTAGTAGGAAAGGCGAGTCCTAAGATGATTGAGATTGTGGAAGGGATGTTGGAGCAAATGCCGGCTACCAAAGTTTAACCCATACACTAATTAGTTACCTAAATTTCTATTTTTAAACAGTTAATGTAACTGTCATTTTCAAATGGCATAAGTGTTTTTCGTGTCTATAAAATTCTAATTTCCCTCCTTTTATTAATCAGTTATACAAATTGTAGTCTAAAAGTGCGGATATATTTGGAAGGAAAATTTTTCGAGATCGAGGCAGAAAACGTAGACATAGCCTTAGTTACGGCGAGCCTGCCTGACTGCGCCAAGCAGACAGGGCTTTCTAACGAAGATAT
>CALFWW010000154.1 GCA_937928575.1 uncultured Saprospiraceae bacterium
TTGACGAAGTTAATGAAGGCGCCAACTACACCGTTACACCAAACAAAAATGTAGAGCCATTAAATGGAGTAACGACTTTGGATTTAGTATTAATCAGTAAACACATTTTAGGAATTGAATTGTTAGATTCACCATTCAAGATGATTGCTGCAGATGTGAATAATTCTGGCACAATTACAACGTTAGATTTAGTGAAAATTCAGCGAGTCATCTTAGGGTTGGATGCGGATTTTGCACCGATGGATGCTTGGTGTTTTGTAGATGGGAGTTTTACCTTCCCTAATCCTGCAAATCCATTCCAGACAACCATCCCTGAAATTTATCCAATCAATAATTTCTCAGGAGATATGATGGACGTTGATTTTGTTGGTGTTAAAGTCGGAGATGTAAATGGTTCAGCGATTGCAAATCAATTGTTGCAAAGTGAAACAAGAAGTAAGGAAGCATTGAACTTTACAATAGAAAATCAAGCTTATGATAGGGGAGAGACTTTTGAAGTAAATTTCACAAGTGATGCTTTTGAATCGATGTTAGGATTCCAATTCACATTTCAGTTTGATGCGGATGCTTTGGAATTTGTTGCTTTCAAATCTGGAGCATTAGACCAAATGTCAAATGAGAATCTTGGATTGTCAAAAATAGATGATGGTTTAATTACTACAAGTTGGTTTAATCATAAAGCTATTTCTACGGAAGCTAATGATGATTTATTTACGCTGGTGTTTAAAGCGAAGCAAAGTGGAGATCTTTCCGATGCTTTCAAAATTACATCAGGTATTACCAGCAATGAAATTTACAGCAAAGCAAATGGAGACATCGAAACATTTGCAGTTAATTTACAAGTCAATGGCGCAATTGACAATTCCAAAGAAGTGACCTTATTCCAAAACAGTCCAAATCCTTTTACAACATCTACAACTATTCAATTTTACTTGCCAGAAGCAGAGCAAGCTTCCATTTTAATCTTTGATTATTCTGGTAAAGTGATTACAGAAATTAATCGAAGATTTGAAAAAGGTATGAATGAAATTCTAATTGACAAAGCAACCTTGAAAACCACGGGCGTTTTATTTTATCAATTGGAAACGCAACAATTTACTGCAACAAAGAAAATGTTATTAATCAAATGATAACAAATACAGATAAGTTGATAAGCTAATACATCTTATATATTATCAACTTTTTGAATGACTAAGGTGTGACCTTCTCGCCGACAGCTGTTGGATGAGGAGGTCATTTTTTTTAACAAAAAATATTTGCAAAAAAAATGAAAAAAGGATGCATCATATCATTTATTGCTCTATATTTGTCACGACCATATATGTAATAGTACACTTACTTACTGAAGGCAAGAACATATCAATCTTAACTACTGAAGTAAAAAAACAAATTATTCTCATAGCCGAAAAATGGTACATTACATAAAAAATTGATTTATCAATTTTGAGAGGGCATAAACCATGAACACGTTAACCCACTCTTTTTCAATCGATTATCTGTCGATTACCAAATCCATTTTTCAAGCTACGGTTTCATTATTCTAAAATGCACTTACACATTTCAGAATGCTAACATCTAAAGTTACTGTAATCTGTTGTTCTTAATTGAACGATAGAAACTTGCATGTTATCCCATTTACCGAAACAAGTCGTTTCAGGTAAATATGATATTTCTATGCACTATTTGTAAACACGATGTTATTCAAAAATACTTTTTTAAACCGTATAAATTACTCCTCATGAAGAATTGCTTTACTCGCTTCAACTTTGATGGAATTTCAAATACACTTACAAAAATAAATAAAAGTGTAACTGGGAATTCAAACCTGATGAAGCTATCATTATTTCTTATGATTTGCTTTGTCTCATTCAATACGATCAATGCACAGTATTGTACGATGGCTTGCCACAATCAAGTGAACATTTCAATGGGTTCCGCTTGTCAAATTGAAATAACTTATGATGTCATGATGCCAGATGGGGACAATCCGGCTTTATGTTCACCAAACGGACCACAAGCCTATATGGTTTTCATCACTTATCCTACAGGTACCAATACCTTTGATCCACCTAACATTATTGATGCTTCACACGTTGGACACAACTTGGAAGTAATGGTAAAACACTGGGCAACGGGAAATGTATGTTGGGGAAATCTTTTAATAGAAGATAAGTCAGCACCTCAAATTTCTTGTCCTGCTGATGTGGTCATTAGTTGTAGTGATCCTCTACCAAATGCAATTATTCCAAATTCAAATATTAGTGATTGTTCTGCTACGACACAATCTTTTTCTGACAATGTAGTTGACTTGGGATGTAGTGGGACGTATTCTTCTCAAATTATTAGAACCTATTCTGTAACAGATGCAATGGGGAATACCTCCACTTGTAATCAAAATATTTATGTCCAAAGAGCAACTTTAGCGGACGTACAAGCTCCTCGTAATTATGATGGGATCGATTTGCCAGTTTTATCTTGTGGATCTCAATATGATCCTTCTGTTGTTCCTGGTCCATTACTAAATGGTAATGCAATTGAAAACGGTGGGACTTGTGATATTTTATTAACCCACAATGATCAAGAAATTGCCTTATGTGGTGGTAGTAAAAAAGTAATTCGTACTTGGACAGTAGTGGATTGGTGTACCGGTGCTAATACCAATATGGTACAGTTAATCAACTTAATGGATCAAACACCACCGTCAATTGTTTGTCCTTCCAATGTAAATTTTGGAGCCAATTCTCAAGATTGTAATGGTAGTGTTATATTACCTCCAGCAACGATAAGTGATAATTGTTCCAATCCTGTTGATGTGGTAATTTCTACTTCTGTGGGTTCAATTAGCGGCAATGGTGGTTACTTAACCGGAATACCATTGGGACAAGAAACGGTTACTTATACTGCAACCGATCAATGTGATAATACAGCTACGTGTACAATTACCGTAGATATCAATGATAGTACACCTCCGATTCCTGTCTGTGATCAAAACACAGTGGTTTCATTGTCAGATGCAAACAATGGTACGACTTTAATTTGTCAACAAACTTTCGATGATGGAAGTTATGACAACTGTGGAATTGTAGTGAGAGAAATAAAAAGAATGGATTCACCAGCTTCCGTTTCTTTCGATGAATGCGTATTGTTATCCTGTGAAGATGTCGGCAACAATGTTATGATAATTTTCAGAGTAGGAGATGCTGCCGGCAATACCAACCAATGTATGGTAGAAGTGGAAGTGCAGGATAAAGGATTACCTGGTTTGACTTGTCCACCTAACAAATACCTAGAATGTAGTGAGGATTATACCAGCTTGGCTTTAACAGGTGAAGCAATTGGTACTGACAACTGTGGCGCCAATGTGACCTTTACAGATATCCAAACAAATATTAATGACTGTGGGGTAGGCTTCGTTAAAAGAAGATGGAGAGCAGAAGATGATAATGGAAACTTCTCTGTCTGTGATCAAACAATATTTTTACAAAACAGTTTTCCTTTTACTGGAAACATGATTGTATGGCCATTAGATCCGCCTGCAGTGATGTGTGTGGATGCCGAGACACTAGATCCAGAAGATTTGGAAGCTCCATTTGATGAGCCTACTTACAATGGTGATGTCTGCGATCAAGTTTTCAAATCCTATGAAGATAAAATATTCTATGTGACAAATAGCACTTGTTTTGAAATCAGGAGAGAATGGAAAGTAATCGATTGGTGTCAATATGAGCCAAATACAAATTCAACAACTGGAATTTGGACACATACACAAACAATTAGTGTGACCGATAGTGAAGCTCCTGTTATCAATGGTCCAGATGATATTATCATTTCAGCGACAGACAACAGTTGTACGACTTCTTTTGTAGAAATACCAGTAGTTACAGCAACGGATTGTAACCCTGATGTTGAAATAACAAACAATTCACCATTTGCAACTTCTAATTCAGGAGGTGATGCATCTGGAAATTATCCTTATGGAAATACGACGGTTACTTTCTTCGCTTCCGATGGTTGTGGAAACGTTTCAGAACATGAGGTAGTGATCAAAATTACAGATGGTAAGGCACCGACTCCTGTTTGTTTGGTACTTACTACAGACTTGATGGCAAATGGAGAAGTGGAATTATGGGCTTCTGATTTTGAATCAGGTAGTAGCTTTGATAACTGCACTGCTTATGAAGACCTAACATTTACTGCACGAATTTTAGAAGATGGCGTACCTCCTTCTTCAACCCCTCCTACGTCATCAAATGTAACTTTCACTTGCGATCATATTGGAACAGTCCAATTGCAAGTATGGGTAGGAGATGAAAATGGGAATTGGGATTATTGTCAGACGTATGTGAATATTCAAGACAACTCAGATGCGTGTGGAACACCTCCACCTCCTCAAAACAATGAGTATTATATTTCAGGGAAAATTGCCAACGAAGAAATGGATGATGTAGAAGATGTTGAATTGAATATATCAAGTGGTGCATCCGCTCCTTTGATGACAGGATCTGATGGTAACTTTATGTTCCCGAATTTGACAGGTGGAACCAACTATACAGTTACTCCTGAAAAGGACAGCAATCACGGAAATGGAATTTCAACGTTTGATTTGATTATCATGCAAAAGCATATTTTAGGAATTCAACCATTGGATTCTCCTTACAAAATCATTGCAGCAGATGTAAATAAATCAGAAACCATCAGTACCGTTGATATTGTAGAATTGAGAAGATTGATCTTAAATCAGATTACTGAATTTACAACCAATACTTCTTGGAGATTTGTAGATAGAGATTTTGTATTCCCTAACACTGCAAATCCATTTGAAACAGAATTTCCTGAGATTTTCTCATTAAATAGTTTGACTACGGATGAGTCTGAAGCAGATTTCATAGCAGTCAAAATAGGAGATTTAAATTGTAGTGCTTCTCCAAATAACAGGGTGAGCACGGTTGCTAGAAATAACGAAACATTGACCATCGGAATGACAACAAAAGCGTTATCTGATGATCAAATAATGGTGTCATTTACCTCAAAAGAATTTAAAAATATACTAGGTTACCAATTTGCTTTATCATTTGATACGGAATCCTTGTCATTCGTAGAAGTGGTAAACAATGGGTCTCTACCTAATATAGACACTAATAATTTTGGTTTTTCTTTGTTAAATGACGGTATTATTACTACAAGCTGGAGTACTTCAACATCCAATGGAATGGAGGATGGAGAAGTACTTTTCAGCTTGGTTTTTGACAAATTGCAAAAGAATTTACCAAATGATATTTTCAATTTGGAATCTAACATTGTAAATGCAGAAGCATATCGCCAAGGTGCAGATGCAATTACTCCTTTAGATGTGAACATTGCAATTGAAAATAACCTGTCTGACGACCAGGCAGGCAACACAACTACAGAAATTTTATCAAATACACACTTCAAACTTTATCAGAACAAACCAAACCCATTCAATAACGAAACGGTTATTGGGTTTGACCTTCCAGACGCATCCAATGTCTCTATCAAGATATACGATATGTCTGGAAAGGTTCTGAAATTGACCAATGCTGATTATGAAGCAGGGTACAATGAAGTGAGATTAAGTAAGGATGAGATTAATGCAACCGGAATTATTTATTACCAAGTTGAAACCGCATCAAATACTGCAACCAACAAAATGGTAATTATCAAATAATTCTAAAGCTGTAACCTGAGAGATAGTAGCAGCAAATAAAACGGCTAAGTTTAGAGATTTTCAATAAACGGTTTTGGGATAGAGCCTCTTTCAATAAAGATTGAAAGAGGTCTCTTATTTAATACAAATTGTATGATGGATAACCTAAATATAGTCAAAAAAATAATGATACCTTTTGTATATGGGTTATTGTATTGTATATGGGTTAATGTAGCTGCCAACTTCAGTTGGCAACCTCCGCCAAATGAAAGTTGGCGCCTCGTCTACAGCTATGAATCTCACCTCTTCAATTTCCCTAAAGTTTACAATTCATAAACACTCATCCAACCTGTTCACAGAAATGATAATCTCATATCAAATCGACTTTCTCAATATCAATTTGGTAAAAAACTAAAATTAGACACTACGGATTCATCAAAAAACAACTATTGATTGGTGGTAAATTTGGATTAACAATTCGAGAGAAAAGTTTTTTAAATTTTAAACCACTTAAAAAAATTAGTTATGAAAAAGTCAATGAAAGTTTTAGTAATGATGATCTTATTTATTTACAATGTAAATGCGCAATCAGCAACGAAAAGAAATCCTAAGGATGATATTAACGTAAATATTATCAGTGTTTATTTCAACGGAAATTTGTCCAAGATGAGTGAAGTTGGATTGTCTTTTGAAAAATCAATTAGTAAGAGAAAATCAATTTTATTAGGAATTGGAAAAACCAGTTCAATCAATTATGAAAATTTGGATGGCGCCACAAATATGAAGATTGGAATGAAGCTGAAAGGAAATCCAATTATAAATGATACTGGACCGAGTAGAACACGGTTTTTAGAAATCGAAACGGCTGGTGCAATGAAAGAAGATAAACTGAGTCTGATTGGTGTTGTGAGAGGTGGTGTTCAAATTGAGTTGATGAAAGGTTTTGTAATTCAACCCGCGATTGGTTTTGGGATGTTGATGGGTGCGGATGATTTGGAATTATACAGTTCAAAAGAAGATCCTGCTAGTGGTAGTTTCGTGGATTTCACAGTGAGTGCAGGATATATGTTTTAGATACCATGAAAGTTTCAGTTGCCAGATGGTAGCTGAAACTTTTTAAGTATACCATTCCTCAACAAGTCTGATTGGCGGAATTTCCAATCAATATTAAAAATGTGGCGGAGAGGGAATTTCAAAGTATACCTATAGGATCTAAGCGCATGAACTCACTAGTTCCGCGCGTCCTCATTTCAAAATCCGCCTGTCCCGCCGGCAGGTCCGAAATTCTTTGATTCAATATTTTGCAGTTCGATTTATTTTGTTTAATAATAGGATATTGATAATGGAACCTTTTCAATCCAATTGGTATTTATATCTTTATACCATTTAATGTTCCATATGTCAAGCATAATTGTAAAATCGATTCGCATTACTTCGTTAGAAATACTCACCATAGCAAAGGTTATGTCTGCGTTTTCTGCCTTGTACTCCAAACCGATTTTCTCAATTCTACTGCGACAAATGAAAAATTAAATGGTACAAAAATTATCTTTGCATTGTGGGCAGAATATTAGCAATAGATTATGGCACTAAGAGAATCGGATTAGCTGTTTCAGATCCTTTAAAGATCATCGCATCTGGTTTGGAAACAGTTGAAAATCAGAAGATTATCTTTTTTTTGGAAAATTACATGGAAACAGAAGAAGTTGAGTGTTTTGTGGTAGGAGAGCCATTTCATTATGATGATCAACCGACGCAATTGACTGGAAAAATCAATGAATTCATCAATAAATTAAAAAAGAAATTTCCAGATATTCCAATAGAAAGAGTAGACGAGCGACATACTTCCAAAGATGCAAAAAGAATTATCTTAGATAGTGGAGCAAGGAAAAAAAAGCGAAGAGATAAAGGATTGGTCGATAAAGTGAGTGCTATTCTGATCCTTCAAGAATATCTAGAATCGAATCGATAAGACACAAAAATGATACTACCAATTTACGGTTATGGCTTCCCTGTTTTAAAACAAAAAGCAAAGGTAATTGACAAAGATTATCCAGAATTCAACACCTTGTTAGAAAATATGTGGGAGACCATGTACAACTCTGATGGAGTAGGGCTAGCTGCTCCTCAAGTAGGTTTGCCCATCCGATTGTTCTTGGTTGATTCAGTCCAGATGATGGAAGAAGGAAAAGAAGACGAGGGCGTCAAACAAGCATTCATCAATGCAGAGATGATAGAAGAGGGTGGTGGTTCTTGGGAATATGAAGAAGGATGTTTGTCCATTCCGGATGTACGTGGAGATGTTACCAGAGAACGTCAAATCAAAATCAAATATCAAGACGAAAACTTTGAAGAACACACCAAAGTGTTCACCGGTGTTAATGCTCGTGTGATTCAACATGAGTACGATCATATCGAAGGAAAACTATTCATAGAAATGCTAAAACCAATCCGTAAACGTCGTGTTAAAAGAAGATTGGAAAAAATTAAAAAGGGAGATATTGAGGTGGCGTATAAAATGAAGTTTTATGATCGGTAGTTTTTTGTCTTCTTAATTTATCATCTCTCTTTGAGGGCTGCTTTCGAAGAAGCGAAGACAAGAATAATCTTTTAGTGAATTCCCCTCTAAGAGATTCGCTCTACAGAATAGTAGACGCTCTCCTTAATAAAATATATTGAATTTTTATCTCTCTTTGAGGGCTATTTTCGAAGAAGCTAAGGCAAGTATAATTTTTTTTGTGAATCCCCTCCAAAAGATTCGATCAACAATACTATTACATGTTTTTTAGATAATACAAGTTTACACATCATAAAACGCCATTCCCTCCTTTTTACATAAATGACAATTCTGCTTATTTGTGTCCGTTTCCTAATGCTATTTGTATCACCGTTTTCTTTTTGGTTTCAAAATAATATCCATATCTGAACATAGCAGTCGGCGTATATCCCGATCTTATTTTAAGAAATCCATCCGTTACAATTCCAATATCTAATGCTCCATAAAAAGAGCGGTATGGAGATTGCGTGTCGATTGATAAATCTCTTTTTTTGAACTTTTTCTTGATCCCAACATTTAATCTTGCTAAGTGCTCATAGCCCCAACTTTGTCCGAATCCAGTTGTTGCCAACCAGTTATTTTGTAAGTATCTTTCATAGGAAAGTCCTACTTCATGTACGACCATAATCGTATTGTTATAATAGGCGCCAAACAGATTTTTGTCGAATTTGGGTGGTGCAATTTTTAATGAATCCTGTGCAGTTAATTGGAAGGTAATTGATAAAAGGAAAATTGTGGTGATGGTTTTCTACGATTTTTCATTTTTTTTTTTTGTAACATTGCATTAACAATCGAATTTCCCCTCAAAAAACAATAGCCATCCATTTACCTGCTTGCCTTAAGTGCAATTGGGATACCAAGCGTGTGATATAGACTAATACTTGCAGCAAAGCGAGAGATTTCTCCTTTGGTCTGCACTAAATTTTGAACAATTTGTTTGGCCAACAACTTGAATAGCGACGTATTGCTCGAAACGTCGTATTGTGCTTAAGAGCTTAATCAAAAATTTTAAATTTTATGAAAATTTTTCGTATTTTAAATTATGCATTGGTAGCAATGCTATTCGTATTTTTTACTGGTTGTGAGAAAAATGATACAGAACCTGAAATCAATCTTCAAAGTCAATACGTGGAGCAAGAAAGACTCATGCAAAATGGAATAAGTGCATATAACAATATACCGTATCAAATTGGTGTTGGATCTCAAGATGATGAAAGTGTAATCGAAAGAAATGGTGAAGGTATCTTTGAAGAAGAATTTGGAACTCCAACTCAATCACGAGTTCTCTACAAGTATGATAACAAGGAGCTTTACATGATGCCTCTACAGAAAGAAGGGGTAGTTGAAAATTTTATGATGGTAAATGAATCGGATGAAATTTTAATAGCACAAAAGACAGATGTACCTATAGAAGATGAAGATTCTGATGCTGAAAATCTTGGCAATTTATTTTCAATTTCTGCTGAACTGATAAGTAATATCAATGCATCTTCAATAGATAATTCTCTTGGCTCTGATTACACGATTTTTCGAGATGGTGATGTATTGTTAACTGAGGAAAAAATAGTAGTTGCTGGGCCTCAATTTGGAACAAATATATTTGCGTTTCGAGATTCATATCTTAGTAAAAGTGCTAATATCTTTGGTCAGACATGGGGTTTAAGTGTGGATGAAACACTGCTATTGGATGGTGCATTTATTCATTGTGCCAAAAGCACCAATCCATTTGGAAGTGTTGTTATTCCTATTGGTGATGTTACTGATTTGGAATGTGTATTTTTGGTTGCTTCCGAATGGCCAGATCCAAGTGCTGGAACGACAACTTGTGAATTCTTAGCAGGTTTTGCCACCATCTATAATTGGCTAGGTGATGATGACGGACCAATTACTGAAAGTGAAATTGCTTTGATTAATGAACATTGTTTTTGCGCTAGTGAAATAGCTTTAAATGCTGCAAAAGCTATTTTAATGTCGAAAAATGTATTTCCAGGTGCGATTTCAAGAAACAATTGCCAAGATGCATTTAGACATACTTTTTGGAACGCTTTGAATGCTCAATCTCTAGCTTGCGGTCTTACTCTTGCGATTGAATTTGCGGATGCTCATGAGGAAGGACAGCCTATGAATAATAATTGGTTTATGGACGAACATAACAATACAGTTGGGCAGATTATTGGAGATGAAAATCCACTTGTTTTTGGTGCAGCAATGGCGAATTTAGTATGTGAGGAACTGGAACTTGGCAATGGTATTATTTTGTTACAAGATGGTGTGCCTACTGTTGCAGTGCCTGATACGAACCCGATAGATGAATCTGATTCCTGTGATTGTCAATAGCTTGATTGCAATTTAAAATGTATAGATATGCGATTGTTTCCAACGATTATAGTTTTAATACTGATATTATTTTTGTCCTTATTTTTTTTTAACAAAAAAATGGGATGTGATTTTTACTTTCCAGATCTTTCACAAAAACAAGCATTTGAGTGTAAATCTAAAAGTGGGTTTACTTACAAAACAAAAATAAAGCTCAAAGGTGAAGTTTCTGATACTGTACAAATGTTTATTACAAAGTATGCTGAAATTTTAGGATCAACCTTTGTGGAATCACATGAGTTAACTGGAGTCGTTGATACTTCAATTAAAATAGATTGGCAGGCTGGTTATATTCTAATTGGAACTATTCAACCTTCGCCGATTACAACGGGACATTTGAAATTAAGATGTGAATTTATGACTGAATATTTCTAGGATTAAAAAGGAAAATCAAATCACCGGATTTGATTTTCCTTTTTTAAGAATTTCATATGAATATGCAAAAAGTGGTGCTTATATTTTTTATAGCTTTTCTCCTACCAAGCATCCAATTAGCAGGGTTTGATTACGGAGGGTTCATTGCTTATGAATTTAATGAAGAAGGATGCATATTGCATCTGACAATTGTAAAAGGAAAATTTTTGTCAGATAGTTCAAATCCTATGGACAATTACCATCATGGTTTATTTGATTCGGTAGAGCCAATTCCTATCCCATATGCAGCATTTACTTCCTACAATTTAAATAATGAATTAATCAGGCAAGACACATTTGATAGCATTTGGGATGAAGATGTGTTTCAATCATTTATGCAACCAAGATTAGATACAGCATGTGTTTCTTATGTTGATAATCCTTGCCTCAAATATGCCAACTATACGGTGACAATTCCATGTGAGGAATTAAATCAGGCAGAAATATCAATTTATCAAAGAGGATGGTTATCTAAAAAGTTTGAAAACATATTGCATTTGAATCAGTCATTTCCAGTAGTTGGATTAACCTTTTTTGATATTTTAACTGAACAATCTTTAGCCGTAAGAAATAGCAGTCCAAAATTAAGTTTTGAATCTACTCCATATTTTTGCAATTCCGTTGAGCAAGACTTTTTGCTTCCAGTTTCTGATAAAGATGGCGATTCGTTAGTTTTTCGTATTTGCGAACAATGGAATGGTGATTCAACTACATTATACATAATTGATCATGCAAATCCACCTCCTTTTTATTCTGTACCATATAAGTCAGGTTTTTCTTACTCATCTCCAATGGGTGAAAATGCCATTTTTGAAATAGATGCTGAGACAGGCAATATTACAATAGATACAGATTCAGTAGGGTGGTATTCTGTGGGAATATGTGTAGATGAATATAGGGATAGCGTTTTTTTAGGAGATCACTATTATTTGTATCCAATTTTTATTGGAGAATGCGAAAATGTGCTCCTTCACAATGCTGAAATTATAACAGACGAGCTAGAAGCATTTTGCTATCCTTTTGATATGAGTCTGGAAGTCGCTTGTGATGAAAATTTCAATTACGATTGGTTTTATAAAGATGAATTTTTAGGAGAAGGATGTTTTGTTGATGCGTCCATTGATCGACCTGGACCCATAAATATTTATGTTGAAATATCCAACAACGACAATTGTTTAGAGGTCATAGCTTTGAATTCTGAAATAACAATAGACACCTTACCAAACGCTGCTTTCGAAGTCGTACTAGAAGCAGACAATTATATTCAATTCATCAATCAATCCATAGCCTCCAATTTTTATCTATGGGATTTCGGAGATGGAGTGTTAGATATAAATAATAATCCACAACATCAATATGCTAATCCAGGTACATACCTGATAACATTGATTGCAAAAAATAATAATGAATGTGAATCAATATTTGAAAAGGAAGTGATAATCGAAGAGAAATCTTCCTTTTTTGCATCAAATGCCTTTAGTCCAAATGGAGATGGAGTTAACGATACTTGGCATTTGATTTCTTCTAATTTTCTACCTGCTAATTTCAAAATAAGTATCTACAATCGATGGGGAGAAATAATTTATAACGCTACTGATCCGGCATTTGAATGGACTGGCTTTGATAAATATAACAAACCGGTTTCGAGTGGGGTTTATCTTTATTTTATTGAATACCAGATGGAAAATAAACTATATTCCAAACAAGGTAATGTTGTATTGGTAAATTGATAACTATACATCAATTTGTTTTCAACTTAAATATAACAATATAAATACCATTCCAACACAACTACCCACGTAATGACTAAAAATCTAATAGCGATCTTTGTATTTATAGTACTCTTTTTCGCTATGTGCAATCGCCAACTAATATGGAATGAATGCGATTTCAGTTTTACAGATATTTCACAAGAACAAGTATTTGAATGTCAGCCTGAAATAAGTGATATAGCTAACGTCCATTTAAGTTTTAAAGGCGAAGTTTCTGATACAGTTGAACTATCCTTATATTATCACAAAGATTTAGAACACACAGGAATTGCTGGCACCACCTTTGTTGAAACCTACCAATTAAAAAGTGTGGTATCCAATAGTGCAAGAGTAACCCTCAACAAAAAAATTACAAGAAAATGGGGTTCTGACACTAAGCTTTTTGGTGTTATTAAGTCGTCAGCAAATGCAACTGGGCATATAGATGTGGGCGTTTATTTTGAGAAGAAATATATGTTTATCCATTGGTTTGGTTTTATCTGTTTTTGTTT
Organism: uncultured Saprospiraceae bacterium; assembly: GCA_937928575.1. GTDB lineage: Bacteria > Bacteroidota > Bacteroidia > Chitinophagales > Saprospiraceae > CALDGQ01. The sequence goes on from CALFWW010000154.1 coordinate 13,276, forward strand.
TATTTGCCTGTTTTTTGTAATGGGGATTCTGTATAGTATGGATAAGTAATGTTAGAAAAAATTAAGCTTCAGTCGTTAAATTAACAACTGAAGCTCAATAATATTCTAATTAGATTTATGAACAATAAAAGGTTGACTAATAATTTGGTTGTCCTCCATGGTGACGGTAACGAGATACAATCCATTCTCCATCCCTTGTAAATCAATACTAATTGGGTTCGTCGCTAACGGATCAATACGCTGTTCTTTTACAAGTGATGCCTTTGCACTATAAATTTGAATCGTTTTTGCCAGACCAATAATGGAGTTTAGATTCACATTAAGTTCGTCCTTAGCTGGATTCGGATAAATAAGGAAAGAATTTAATCCACGTATCCGTTCTGGTTTCTCAGTATTTTCTGGTACGACCACCTCAGCTTTAATATTTTCAGAATCAGTAACTGTGTTGTTAATTTCTGCACTAAAATTACTCGAAGTACATCCAATCACCTCTACTTCAGCCAAAGTCAAAAAGCCACTTCCTTGCATTTGAATTCTGACATAGCGACCGCTTGTATTAGGAGAGACTGTTGATGGCGAGCCGATATTTCCAGAAATAAACGATTCATATTTAGCCTGAGAACGAGCAGTGTTTAAATTGTTAGAAGTAAAGGGTTGGTCAGAAACCAGTACATAAGCATTATTAGCTTTATCCACTCCATCCGTTCGATTAAATACCCTGATTTGTTCAATCAAATGATTGCTTTGCAGATCCACTTGCCAGTATGGTTGAAATTGATTCTGAGTAGCAGCGACAGAAGAATTACTTGCAGGAGAAGTGAAAAATGCTCCATTCGTATTCCCATCTACCGCTTTAGATGAAGATCCAGTGAATCCCGATACAGACAAAGTGCTAGACTGTTGAGTGCTTTTTCCTACCGCAACATTGGAAGTAGAAGTGCAATTATTGTTATTAGTATTGCCACCACCATTACAACTTGTTAGGGTATAAGGAGTGAAATCACCATCACATCCTTGTACATAGTAAGTTCCACTACTTTGTGCAGTAAAAGTCTCACTAGCACTACAAGGCGACCCATTGTAAGGACTACATGTCCATACTACCTGGAAATTGGAGTTAAATATTTTGATAAAATCATTAGAATTTAAACCAGAGAAATTAAAGGAACAATTTTCAGTACTTACCGAACAACCAGCTTGTATAGGCGTTCCTTCACAAGTACAACGATCTGAAATAATGACATCATTAGTTGTATTGGCATTGAAATCGTTACAAGGTGTACCCGGAGTCGTCGGTAAAGAAGGATTCGTTGGTTGGCAATCTTGATCATCACAAACTCCATCTCCATCAGAGTCACCACCTAAATTATCGCAAGGGCTTGACGCCCCGCAACCACTCACTTCATAGGAACTAAAGTCTCCACACGCTTGCACATAATAGGTGCCCTCGTTTAATGTCGAAACGACCTCAGTTGCATTACAAGGCGTACCTCCATATGGATTACAGGTCCAAACCACTTCCAATGAGGTATCGAAAATTTTGATAAAATCATTTGAATTCAAACCAGTCATTGTGATCGCACAATTTTGACTAGACACATTGCAACCACCACCGCCATCACCAGGATTTGGAGGGTTTACAACACCACACTCACTTAAATTATAAGGATCTAAACTACCTTCACATCCTTGCACATAATAAGTACCATTGGTCTCTGCAGTGAAACTTTCATTGACATTACAAGGCGAACCATTATAAGGATTGCAAGTCCATACTTCCTGAAAAGCGGCATCAAAAACCTTAATAAAATCATTCCCATTTAAACCACTAAAAGAAATAGTACAATTATTTGCAGAGATACTACAATCACTAGGAGCAGGTGGAGGAGTAGGTGGGGTAGCCTCAGAAACTAGTTTGTAAATTCTTCCAGAAAACCCATAAGCAGCAAAATATAACTCATTGTTGACGTCTTTCCCAAAACTAGAAATTGGGAAATCAGAATCAAATAATAGGGTTCGATTGGTTGCACCAGACTGTGCATTATAATCCAAACTCCAAATTCTTCCAGAAATAAAATCTCCAAAAATATATTTCCCGATTAGACCAGAATTCTCTGAACCTCGATAAACGTATCCACCTGAAATAGATCGATCTCCTTGAAAATAATTATAGGAATAAATCGGAAATGTAGTGTTTGTCGGTACTGGTGGTGTTGAATTTTGGACACTGAATGCTTCATAATATCGCCAGCCATAATTTCCTCCATTTTCAATCAAGTTAATCTCCTCAAATCGTCCTTGACCGACGTCTCCACCCCACAATCGGTTGGTTTGAAAGTCCCAACTCATTCGCCAGGTATTTCGCAAACCCCATGCATAGATTTCATTTCTGCCAGAAGTATTGATTAGAGGATTTCCTGAAGGGATACCATATCCTGGACAAGAAGTATTAATGTTCAGTCGAAGTACTTTGCCAAATAAACTATTTAGATTTTGGGAGTTCGCTTGTGGATCGCCTGCGCCACCACCATCACCTACAGAAATATATAAATGACCATCCGGACCAAACGCTATCGCACATCCATTGTGGTTGGTATCAGACTGATTTTTGTTAAAGGAAATTACTTGACAGCCTGTATTCGAGTTTACCGTATTTGGATTGTTAGGATTGACAGTAAATCGTTCTACGTTAATGCTAATGAAGCCACCGGCACCGAATCCAGTGTAGGAAACATAGAAATGTCCGTTCTGCTGAAAGTTGGGATGAAAAGCTAAACCTAACAATCCTTTTTCCTGACCGGGTGTATAGTTTACTTTGTTGGTAATATCCAAAAAAGTAGAACTGAATGTCGTATTGGATTGATTTTGAAACACTTTAATTCTACCAGGTTGTTCGACAACAAATAATCGGTTATCTCCAGACACACCGGAATTTTGAATATCGACTGGAAAATTGAAAGTAAGGTTTGGAAAAGCGTTTTGAAAAGTGGTTTGGGATAGGAGGGCAAAATTAATGAATAGAAAGAAAGCAGTGTAAATAAGCTTCATTTTTCAATAAATTTTTAATTGGTAATTAGTACTTCTACAAATTTACCTGTTTTAATCTATTATCCGCTACCGAAAAACAAGTACATTTCAGTCAATGGTTAATTGATATATGTCGGTAAAATTACACTTATTACTTAGTCGGATACTTATTGTTAAGACTTTTGTAGAAATTATGATTGGAGTGTTTGTGGTGTCTAGAGAAGTTAGTGTGAAGTGTAGAATGTAAAGTGGCTTCTCCTATCATTAATTAGCTCTTGAATAAATAGTAGCGCTTCACGAATAGGGTGTATGTACTCACGAGCTCCACTTTACACGCTACACTTTGACACCCTACACTGCAGAAAATAAAAGAAAGTGCTGCAAGCAGACAAGCTTTTATTTTCTGCCAAAGTCAGCAGGAATCTCTCCCCATTCTTCCGTCTTCCATTTCAAAATCTCATTTTGATAATGATTTTCGCGAAGCCATTTCTCAGCACGTGCGATTAAGTCCCACAATATTTTTGTAGTTGGTGTTTTTGCCAATTTAGTGTTGGCTTTTCTTTTCCGTACCCATGCCATTGCGGTTCGTGAGTCGGAGTAGATTGGAGTAGTGTCGTTGCCTTTTTTTTGCAGATAGGCTAGTGCGTGCACGAGTGCTAAAAATTCTCCGACATTATTGGTCCCACCTTTAAATGGACCCTGATGAAAAAACTGCAAACCAGATTTTGTATCCACCCCTTGATACTCCATGATACCAGGATTACCACTACAAGCGGCATCAACAGCGATACTTTCCCAAATGATTTCTTTTTGAGCCGCTGGATCTAACACTCGTTTTACTTTCACATCTGTTCCAATATGAGAATTCAAATCATCACTAAAAGCGGCTTCCGCTTCTGCTCTCGTTTTAAACGATTTAAACTTAGCGCCTGGATAACCTTTGATAGATAATTGGCATTCGGTCCAACTATCGAAAACGCCGGGACTATTGCCTACCCAGACCACGTAATATTTTTTTTTGCTTTTGGCCATTTTCACGAAGTGAATTAAAAATGTAAAATTGAGTTAAATTAAAACTGTAAAATTAAAAATTAAAAATATGATCTAGCTACGTATGCAAACGTGCTCACGTAACAAGGTCTATTTTTAATTTTATAATTCTCCCGCGTCCTACTCGTCCTATTTTTAATTTTACATTTTAAATATTTTAAATTTATAATTCTCCCACGTCCTACTCGTCCTATTTTACATTTTAAATTTATAATTCTCCCACGTCCTACTCGTCCAAAAAAGGTAGTTATCAACAATTTATCAACATCAACTCATTCCCACTAGCAAATCAGCAACCTGACATATAACTTAGTGATTATTAGACGTTTTAGTAAGAATTAAATCAAAATAAATAAGAAAATATCATATATAAAAGTATATTTGAATCACAAAAACAGACAAACTGACAAAAAGAGAATTGGAATTAGTTGATACACATGCTCATCTCTACTTGAATAAATTTGATGAGGACAGAGAAGAAACGATGCAGCGAGCAGCTGCAAATGGAGTAAATCGAATTTATCTTCCCAATATAGATCGTCAATCTATCGACTCCATGTTGAAAATGGAGAGAACGTATCCGGAGACTTGTTTTCCGATGATGGGGTTACATCCCTGTTCTGTAAAGGAAAATTATTTGGAAGAACTAGAGATTGTGGAAAATTGGTTGAAGAAAAGACCGTTTATAGCAGTTGGAGAAATTGGGTTAGATTTGTACTGGGATAAAACATTTTTTTCCCAACAGAAAGAAGCATTTAAAATGCAGATGAATTGGGCAAAAGATTTAGATATTCCGATTGTCATTCATTCAAGAGAATCGACAAAAGAGGTCATTGAAATTCTGAAAGAAGAAAAGACAGATAAGTTACGAGGTATTTTTCATTGCTTTGGTGGAAATGTGGAAGAAGCAAGGCAGATTATCGACTTGGGATTTTTGTTGGGAATTGGCGGAGTATTGACTTATAAAAAATCAGGACTCGATCAGACATTGACAGAAATCGATTTGAAACATATAGTATTAGAAACAGATGCTCCTTTCCTTTCTCCGGTTCCTTATAGAGGAAAAAGAAATGAAAGTAGCTACATCTTAAATATAGCGGAACGATTAGCGACCATAAAAAACAAAAGTGTTGAAGAGGTTGCTGAGATCACAACAAAAAATGCGAATACTGTTTTTGCCTATCAATTAGAACGGCAAATAAAGTAGAAGTTTACTAATTAAAACAAAACAAAATTCTAATAAGTGTTTTGTAAAAGAATAAACTGTAAATATTCCATTTTCCTTTATTGAAATATTTTGTAAAGTAACATTAATTTGCAATTTTTGTGTTTGACGCTTTTCGGCTATCGTGCTGAAATTGATGTATTTATCTAAGAAGGAGAGTTGGCCGAGCGGCTTAAGGCGCACGCTTGGAAAGCGTGTATACCTCAAAAGGGTATCAAGGGTTCGAATCCCTTACTCTCCGCCATTATTTATAAGCAATTTTTTTTAAACAATCATATTTTAATCAACTTCAAAATCAATCGTAAAACCACTTAGTTATGCGTAAATTATTTTCACTTTTATTGGTTACAGTTGTTTCTTTCACTTATGGTGCGGGACATTTACTTGCACAAGATGATGCTGCAGCTGGATCAGGTTTTCAGACGTTGAAGCAATATTTTATTGAGGGAGACTGGCGATTCATGAGTTTGGTACTTGTGTGTCTTATTCTTGGATTAGCTTTCTGTATAGAAAGAATTATCACTCTTAACGTTGCAACAACCAACACCGACAAATTACTTTCTCGTATAGACGACAACCTAAAATCAGGTGATCTTCAAGGTGCAATGGAAGTAGCTAAATCAACTGCAGGACCAACTGCAAGTATCTTGTATGAAGGTCTTAAGAATGCAAACAAAGGACCTGAAGCAGTAGAAAAAGCAATCGTTTCTTACGGTTCCGTTCAAATGGGACTTTTAGAAAAAGGATTAATCTGGATTTCATTATTTATCGCCATCGCACCGATGCTTGGGTTCATGGGTACGGTTATCGGGATGATCCAGGCTTTTGATAACATTGCTCGTGTAGGAGATTTATCTCCATCAGTTGTTGCAGGTGGTATCAAGGTCGCACTTTTGACAACTGTATTCGGATTGATCGTTGCGATTATCCTTCAAATCTTTTACAATTACATTATTTCAAAAATTGACTCTATCGTTGGTAAAATGGAAGAGACTTCAATTGGTTTTGTAGATGTAATGGCTAACAACAATGTTTTTAAACACTAATTAAAGATCAAAACTGATGTATAATTTTTTATCAAAATATGGTCAAGTAGCAGCTTTTGCTGTCGGTCTTTTGATCACAATTATTTTTGTTTTTAGCATATTTTCTGGATTGGATGACTTCAACGCATATGGACCTAAAGATGCTGCAAGGTTCCAAACTGGTATCTTTAATTTTGGTATTGCTGTAACGATTGGATTAGCAGCTATCGCATTTGTTATCATGTTGATTTTTATTCTTTTGAATACCGTTACTTCTCTTACAAGTGGAGGTGCCAAAGGTATGATCGGAATTTTAATCGCTGTGGCAGTATTTGCAGTATGCTACTTTATCGCAGAACCATTAACCAATGGACCATTACAACCATTTACTGAAAAGTTTAATGTTACAGAAGGACAAAGTAAATTAATTAGTGGAGGGGTAAACGCAAGTATTATTATGTGCGGAATCGCTCTAGCAGTTTTTGTACTTTCTGAAATCCGTAACATTTTTAAATAGAAGTTTATTATGCTAAAAAAAGGAAATAGCTTACGCCAAAGCAATGAAATCAATGCAGGATCGATGGCTGATATTGCCTTCCTTTTATTGATTTTCTTCTTGGTAACCACAACAATCGCCGAAGATAAAGGGATTCTCGTAAAGCTACCACCATGGTCAGAAGATGAGCCGGATATCACCAAATTGAATAAGCGTAACGTGTATTCAGTGTTGGTAAATAAGTCCAACGAACTTCTGGTACGTGGAGAGCCAATGAGCACCAAAGATCTTCGAGAAAATACAAAGGAATTCATCATGAATCCTTTGAAACGTGAAGACCTTGCTGAAAAGCCAACGAAAGCAATTATCTCATTGAAAAATGACCGTGGTACCAACTACAAAACGTACCTCGAAGTTTACAATGAATTGAAAGCAGCATACCGAGAAATCTGGGATGCTGAAGGTCAAAAACGACATGGCAAAAACTACGAGTTTCTAACAAGAGATCAAAAAAGAGATTTGCGTAAAGATGTACCATTGATTATATCAGAAGCAGAACCAACTTCTTTTGGAGAATAACATTGTAATTGCTAATTATTTTTATTTAAAAATTAAATAGAATATGTCAAAATTTCAGCAAAAAAAAGGAAAGGAATCGCCAAAAGTAAACACGGCATCCTTACCCGATATTATCTTCATGTTGTTATTCTTCTTTATGGTAACAACAGTACTGAGAGATTCAGAATTGAAATTGGATGTAAATACACCTGAAGCAACGGAATTAACAAAGCTGGAAAAGAAATCATTGGTGAATTATATTTATGTAGGAAAACCTTTACCTAAATATCAATCAACTTATGGTTCAAGTCCTAAAATGCAACTCGGCGATAAATTCGCTTCCGTTGCAGACATTCCATTGTTCTTGGAAAAACATAAAATAAAAGTACCCGAAGGACAACGTCCTGGTATCACGACTTCATTAAGAATTGATGGAGATGTAACCATGGGTATCATCCAAGATATTAAAACAGAATTAAGAAAGTCCGGACAATTAAAGTTGAATTACTCAGCTAGTCCGAGAGCAGAATGATTTTGTTATTTTAATTCTAACGATAAAACCGCTAAGTACACTATAAAGTGCTTAGCGGTTTTTTTATTTTCTGTAATCTCCGTTTGCTAAGCCTGAGCGCTGGGATTGAGCAGAGCAAGGATTCGTAAACGTCTCGATAGATTGACTGATTCCTACTTGAATTATAGCAATACAAATACGTTTATCCAACTCCGCCACCCGCCAAATGCATTTGCGCAAGTTTAACAAACGCAAATCGTACTACAATTTGTTCAACGTTATCTCTCGTTTGCTAATCCTGAGTGCTAGGATTGAGCAGAGCAAGGATTTGTAAACGTCTCGATAGACTGACCGATTCCTACTTGAATTATAGTAATACAAATACGTTTATCCAACTCCGCCACCCTTCAAATGCATTTGCGCAAGTTTAACAAAGGCAAATCGTACTACAATTTGTTCAACGTTATCTCTCGTTTGCTAATCCTGAGTGCTAGGATTGAGCAGAGCAAGGATTCGTAAACGTCTTATTAATTCCTTCCTCCTGAAAACATATTGTTGTAAAATCCTCTACGAAAGAGCTCCAAAGGAGCGGCAGCATATTAGCCTAGAGCATCGCTCTAGGTTAATAGGATGTCGCTCCTTGTGTTTTTGGCGCGTATTTTTGTGTCAAAAATCGTGACAAAAACACTTCTTCATAATTTTTAAAATAATGACAATAAACAAATGGACAAACAATGCTACATTTTCATTCAACCAAACAATATACCTCCCTAACAAGGCTCATCGTGTGATAATACAGATTGAACCCCAAAATAGCGGTTATCTATGAGAAAAATTTATCGCTATCTGCGTTGAAAATAAAGTCATGTACTTTTGCAATGCAAGCCAGCGCGGTAACTAAGGCTATGTTTACGTTTTTCGCCTTAATCTCAATAAATTTTTCCTCCATATAATTTGCAAGCCCTTTTGTAGTACAAGCCAGCGC
>CALFWW010000155.1 GCA_937928575.1 uncultured Saprospiraceae bacterium
CTGTTTTGAAATTAGGATTTGATATGTAAAAGGGTCTGGATTGACAGGATGTTGAACTTGTTTTTATTTCAAAAAAAGTCCTTATCTCGACACGAAAAAATCAGATGTTGCAAACTGAAGTCTTTGGCTTTTTCAACTTTAAATTATTTGTTGAATAATCCTCTAATTTAGATAAAAAGCTGTCACAAGAGACTTCAATGCAGTCAGCTACGATTTTTTTGCTATAAAAATCCTGCCTTTCGTATCTTTCCAAAATAATCTACTAACTTGAAAATATTTACAAATTTAACGAATGAATCACAACTTCTTCAAAGGTCTTCAAGTAATCGAACTAGCCTCTGTATTAGCCGGTCCAGCCGTCGGTCAATTTTTCAGTGAATTAGGAGCGACCGTCATCAAAATTGAAAATAAAAATACCGATGGTGATATTACACGAAAATGGAAGTTGTCGACAGAGGATGCTAACAAAGAATACTCGGCTTATTATTGTAGCGTCAATTGGAACAAACATGTAATGCAAGTGGACTTGAGAAATCCTACAGAGCAAAAAGAAGTGTTCGATTTAATTGTGGATGCGGATATTGTGGTTAGTAATTTCAAATTGAAGTCTGCAAAAAAAATGGGAGTCGATTATGAAAGTCTGAAAAAGATAAATCCAGAAGTTATTTTTGGTCAAATTAATGCGTTCCCAAATGGTGAAGAACGGCCTGCCTTCGATATTGTATTGCAGGCAGAAGCTGGTTTTTTATTTATGACTGGTGAAGCACATCGTCCTCCTGTACGAATGCCGGTTGCGTTGATCGACCTGCTGACCGCACACCAATTAAAAGAAGGTTTGTTGATGGCATTGCTACAAAAAGAAAAAACGGGGAAGGGAAGTTATGTTGAAACTTCATTGTTAGAATCTGCCATTGCATCGCTCGCAAATCAAGCAACCAATTGGCTTATCGCAAATCATATCCCAAAACGAATGGGTAGTCAACACCCCAATATCGCACCTTATGGAGATATTTTCCAAACAAAAGATAACAAAGATATTGTCTTGGCTATTGGAACTGAAAAGCAATTCACTAAGTTGTGTCTGTGTTTGAATCAACCGAATTTGTACAAAGATCCGGATTTTGATACCAATGCAAAACGGGTCAGCAATCGAGCGAATTTAAATGAAATTTTAGCAATTGCGATTAAACAATTTGATAGAGATACGTTGTTTAACTCATTGACTACCAATCAAGTACCTGTCGGTCGAATCTTTAGGATGGATGAAGTTTTTGACCAACCCGATAATCAAGAATTGCTATTAGAACAACGTATGTCGGATGGAGCAATGGTAAAGTCAGTGAAGACGATTGCATTTAATATTAAATCGAGTTAATGGATTTGATGAGTTAATTCAGCATCTAAACTGACATAATCCTTTAAAACATTGTTCAAATTTCACTTTCTTATATTGCTGATGTAACTTTAGAGATATTTTGAATATCATAAAATTACTTATGAAATTCTAATCACTAAAATAAAATCTGTTGAGCATTAAAAATATTTTCCCGCTAGTTTTGATGTTGTCTTTTTGTACAACTGCATTTTCACAATTCCATCAAGATATTTTTCCAAATCTTCAAGGCAATGATTTAACAATTGCGTTGCAACAAAATTACAAGCCGGCCATTGTTTATCCTTATAGTCCTGCGAGAGATACCTTGTATGCAAGAGTTTGGGGAAAAAATGATACGTTGAAATGCATTTACACTGGACATGCATTGTATATGAATCCGTCACTAGATCCTACGGATGCTGTTTTTATGAATGGCGATAACAATGGAATCAACACCGAACACATGTACCCGCAATCAAAGGGTGCTTCAAATGGTTTTGCAAAGAGTGATATGCATCATTTAGCACCTGCAAGGGTATTGGTAAATTCAACCAGAGGTAGCGATCCGTATGATGAAATAGTAGATACTTCTACAGATCTCTGGCATTACCTAGCGGTGTCGACTCCTGTGACGCCTAGCCAAAATATTAGAGATAATTACAGTGAATCAAGACCAGGTTCCTTTGAACCACGTGAAGGAGTCAAAGGAGATGTAGCAAGAGCGATATTTTATTTTTACACTATGTATCGAAATGAAGCCAACAATGCAGATCCGAATTATTTTGATTCGATGAAAGATGATATTTGTCAATGGCATTTGGATGATCCAGCTGATGAAGTGGAATATGAACGCACAATGACAATCGCCTCTTATCAAGATGGGAAAGTGAATCCTTTTATTCTGGATTGTACTTTGGCGCAAAGAATGTATTGTAACAATCCGTGCACACCGATACCAATGAATATCGATGAATTTGCAAATGAGGTAATAGCCGATTTTGCAGTTACTCCAAATCCTTTTGATACCACATTAGAAGTATCATTCAATTTGAGTGAAAAATTAGATTTGAAGTTGCAATTGTTTGATTTGATCGGGAATGAAGTGGTAACTTTATTTGATGCAACAACACATACTGGTGAATTCAAAAGATCTTTTGAGGTCAAAGATTTAAGTAAACAAACTGCAGGTATTTATATTTTAAAAATGTCCATTACGAATGGAACTAAATCGGCTGTTATTTCCAAAAAACTAATACAACTTCCTAAATAATGAAAACACTTTATACACTTATCTTAGTATTTATTTGTATGAATGCGACTTTTGCACAGACTTATTATGAAACGATTGAGCATGATGGAATGACTCGTGGTTATCGGGTGCATTTACCTCCTGATTACTCGCCTAACAGTGTGTTGCCAGTGGTGTTAAATTTTCATGGTTTAGGTTCCAATGCACAAGAACAAGAAATTTATAGTCAATTTAATAGTGTTGCCGATACGGCTCATATCATTGTTGTCTATCCACAAGGAGTTGATGATATTTGGAATGTAGGTTTTGGTGGATCGACGGATGATGTTGGTTTCACCAGTGATTTAATTGATAGTTTGCAAGCTAGATACAACATAGATGTAGAAAGCGTTTTTTCCACTGGGATGTCGAATGGCGGTTATATGAGTTACAAACTAGCATGTGAATTAACAGATAGAATTCAAGCAATCGCTTCCGTAACAGGATCAATGGTGCCGCTAGCGTTAACGGCTTGCAATCCAAGTGACCAAATTCCAGTAATGCAAATACATGGAACTGCTGATCCTACGGTTCCTTATGATGGAGGTCCATTTGCGAGTCCAATCGAGGATGTGATAGATTACTGGGTCGGGCATGACAATTGCAACCCAGCAACGATTTTGAATGTAGAAGATTTAGACACCACAGATGGATGTACCGCTGAAAGAATTGAATATTTGGAATGCGATGATGATAATGAAGTGGTCTTTTATAAGATTACTGGCGGAGGTCATACTTGGGCGGGTTCTCCGATTCCGATAGGTGGAAATACTTGTCAGGATTTTGATGCTAGCGATGAAATCTGGAAATTTTTCTACAAATATCGTTCACCAAATGTAATGGTTGCTAACAATGATATTTCAATTGAAAAAGATGTTACGATTATTCCCAATCCTTTTAAAGACATTTTGACGGTCAATCTACCAACTCAAGATTTGATTACAATTCAAGTAGTAAATATGAATGGCAAAATTGTCAAAAATGTTAAAGTACTTAATAGTTCTACAACAATAGATCTACAAGATTTTGCAAATGGGGTTTATTTTGTTCAGGCTGTTTTTGAAAATGAAGTGGTGGTTGAAAAGGTGGTGAAGCAGTAAAGAAGAATATCGAATATCGAATATAGAACCGCAGAATTTCGAAGTTGCAAACGCGGGAGAGCTCCCGTACCCCTCTTCGAAACCAGCCTGTCCGGCAGGCTTGTTCGATATTCGATATTCAATTCAAAAAAATCTATTTTCAACTCAATCCTATTCAACTTCTACTCAATATTCAATTCTCCTTCAATCCGCTCTATTTTAAACTGCAATCCATGATGCTCAAATCCTAGTGTTCTGGCTTTCTTATAAAACTCCAAAGCCTTTTCATTTTCATCCAATTTTTCATGTAACAATCCATACACATAATTGGCTCGTGGGAGTTGATCTGTTTTGCTAAAGACTAAATCTAAATGTTCCTTGGCTACCTCATATTCTCGAAGATTAATAAAAGCATGGCTTCTGATAATGTAGGCAGGTAAAAAATTTTGATCAACATGAATAGAAGCAGTTGTGGTTTGAATCACTTTTTCATTATTCCCTAGTTCTAAATCTGCATTGGCAATTTCTTCTAGTACTTTGGTATTATTAAAGTGTTTATGTCGATAATGGTCGAAAAACTTCAATGCTTTTTTGTAATTTCCATTTCTGCTATAAACCTTACCAATGCCGAAATAATCTTCGTCCGTCAGTTTAATGTTGTGTTTCAAGATGTTGTACATTTCTAGAGCGCCATCATAGTCTTTTTGTTGAACCATTGCTTCAATTGCAAAATGATATGCAAACCTATTGTTTGGATTTGATTCGATATTGGACTCGGCCATTTCAATTACTTCAGCGTATTTTTTCTTGTTCATTTTTTCCTCCAACTCAAAATATTCATCCGGAGCTGCAGATCGCTGAAATAAATTAAAAAGCGCATACCCGTCGCAATACATCACCTTGCCATCATGCATATTGATTGGTGAACTAGTCGGAATCATATTGACAAAAAAGTCGTACAAGGCAGCTGCAATAAAGGTGATGCTAATAAAAAATAGGAGTTGATGATCTTGAATGCGCTTCAAGTTCATAATCAGCGGAATTGAAATAATTAGACTAGCAATCGGACCTCCTAAAATTATAAGTGCATTTTGAAAAACCGTTTTGACATTCCCATCATGACTACACATCCCCATTTTCCAATCCATTAAATTCCATTTGAAATATATTTTAAGTCTCCCGAATGTGAATTGGCTTGTGTTAGATATGTCACCATAGGAACCAATATAGACATCGACTTTTTTTTCTGTGAAAAGCAGGGCAGGGATGGCATGACCCATTTCATGAAAGAAAGTAGTGGATATTTTGATCAATGCAACTAATAGGATCGCTGCGATTGCTATTAGTATTCCGGTTATTATGCCCATTTTGGTGTTTTTAAATTTTTTTAACCTATCCCAGTATCTCCAGCGAAGCTGTTGAACGCCCTTCCCTTTTTCGAAATGTTATTTCAAAAAATGGAAGGGGTACGCGTGAGCGCATGAATACGTGAGAATGATGTGAACAAGCGCGTCTCCATCCTCATGTCCTCCCGTCCTCTCGAGCTCCCCTTCCATTTCTAGTAAGACCTCTAGAAAGGGAAGGGCGTTTGAACGAAGTGAAATACTGGGATGGGTTACCTACGCCCCGCTAAACCTCCCGTCGCCAAACCAAATCAGGAATCACATCCTCCTCCCCAATTATCTCACTCACCTCCAAATTATAAATCACACTTCGCAACATCTTATCACTTACCCATCCATGGATTGCCCATTCTGTGGCATGATACCATCTTTCCACATCTTTTAATTTTTGTTCATATCTTTCAGCGACCATTGGTATGAAATCATTGGTTTGCATGAACCGATCACAACTATCATGTATAACACGCAACATACGGGTTACGGCATCTGGTGCTGATTTAAGAATCTCATCCCGTGCTGCGATTTGAAAACAAGGCCAAGGTGTGATGAATTCACCGACTCTTTTCAATTGACCATTATCTACATATGGTTTGGTGGTATATTTTTCCCAATAAAAAACATCTGTTTCCAGTTTTTCTAATGACTCTAATGCGCCGTCCAAATTTTTGATAATGGTGAATTGTTCTTTATTGATTTTTTTATCATTGACAGTCGCATCTACAATTGCCATCAAATGCGAACCCGATCCAAATCTGCTAATCGCGTATTGTTTGTTGTAAATTTCGCCATGAAAATCAAGTTTGTTTTTGACACTCGTATGAATACCCCATATCAAAGGCGTGTTGACATAACCAGAAATAATTTTAGATGGATTTCCGGCAATAATGTCTTTGATGATTCCTTCTGTGAGCAGGATACATGCATCGACTTCTCCCGATCGTAGGGCCTTCGTCATTTGACCCGTTCCTCCTCCGAAATTCGTCCATTCGATTTTTACACCGATAGATTCAAAACTGCCATCTTCAATAGCCAGGTGTATAGGGAGGTTGAAATGTTCGGGTACGCCTCCAAGTTTTATAGTTTGCATTGATTGTATTTTGTACGCTTAATTTAAAGGGTGCAATATAGGAATTTGCTGTGTTTCGTGTTGATTTTCGAAATAAAGTTCTTTCTGAAACCTGCCTATTAGGTCTTCTCTCTAAAAAACTCAACAAAAGTAGGTGCTTCACCATCCAATTCTTCTTCAATTATTTTAGAAATAACTTCCCAATTTCCACCAGCCAATCCAGTACCAATAGCCGGATAGCCAATGCGTTTTCCAGTAAATTTTTCTTTGACGATTGGTATGCATAAAATGACTAAGTAGAGGAGTTTTTTCATTTATAGACACTAATTAGCCAAGAATTAAAAGCATTCAATATTATTTTTTTTCCATCGTTTTTCTAATCTATTCATTTATTACACTATTTTGTACACCTAAATTAACAAGAGCACCAAAATGAGAAAACAACTTTATAGTTTAATACTATTTACAGTATTATGCCTTTCCTTTGGATGTCAATCAGATTCCAAATCTTCAGATCAAAATAAAATTTTAAGACCTTATGAGCCTTTTGTTTTTCGTTCAGTATTAGATGCGAAACCAAGGATGGTGACGATGGCTTTGGATGACAATATGTGGGCAGCTTATAGTGCTAACGATTGTTCATTATATAAAGTATGGAAAGGAAATGTAAATTTTGATGGAGCGGTATATACAACCGTCCATGGTCCTCAACCTACAACCATTGGAAAAGGATATATGATTAACAAATATGCCAATCCATGGGTCGTCAAAAAAGGAACGTCGACCGTTAATTTCAAAACGCAGTATCGTGGTCATAAGATTGTCAACAGTCACGCACAATTGATGTATGATTTAATTTTAGAGGATGGTATCACTATTCAAATTGTCGAACAACCTGAATACGTTGCCAACGAAACCGGTCAACATGGATTTGAAAGAACCTTCACCACTTCAAATATTCCAAATGGAGTAACTGTCAGTCTAAAATGCAATCTCAACTCGATCCCGATGGAAAATATGATTGAGTCGGAAGGCAACTACAAAATTGTCAATAAATCTCCACGTCAAGAGGGCAATGTTCAAGTGTTGGATGTAGATGGATTGTTGGAATTAAAGCCAAATGAAACAACGAAATTAACTAGTTATTTTTCCGATAAAGCATTATTGTCAAATCCTAATGCAGTGGATGAAACCGAAGAGAATGCAGATATTCCACAAGGATACAAACTGATTTACAGAAATGATTGCAAAACTTGTCACAACGTCAATCAAACAACGATTGGTCCCTCTTACATGGATGTGGCACGCAAATATGAAAATATCGAGTCGAACCGAAAAATGCTAGTGAATAAAGTCTACGAAGGTGGGTCAGGTGTATGGGGAACTACGGTGATGAATGCACACCCAGAAGTGCCTAAAGAAGATATCACGACTATGGTGGAATACATTATGGATTTGGATAAGGATGAAGAAGCGAAAGCAAAAGCAACCGGTGAATCTCAATTGGCTAAATTTTCTGGAAATGTAAAAGCAATACTGGAAACTAAGAATTTAGGATTGCGTCCTGGTGCTGCAACCCGAACATATCAATATAAAAAAGCAATTTTGGATATGCCAAATGTAAAAGGCAGGAAACCAAGTCATCAAGGGATTATGGCAAATTTGGAAGTAAAAGGGGGTGACTTTGCAGAGCTGCAGGAGGATTTTGCGATTGTTTTTGAAGGGTATTTAGAAATAAAAGAAGCCAAAGAATATACGTTTAGAATCGTGAGTGATGATGGATCTTGGTTGTACATCGATGACCAACTGGTGATTGATAATGGAGGGCTACATGGATACGATGCAAAAGATATGCGTATTGATTTGGAGAAAGGTCACTATCCTTTTCGCATCGATTTTTTCCAAGGCAAAGGTGGAAAAGGAATTGCGTTTCAAATGAAAGATGGGGAGAATTTTGTAACTGTTCCTCCAACGATGGTTAAGCATGGTGCAAAGACCGCACCCAAAGGAAAGAACACCTTACCGATGGCTTCTGCTATTAAAATTCCTGGAGATAAATTTCCAGTGGCAGGTGTACATCCTTCTTATGATTTATCACAAGCAAGACCCGATGATTTTCTACCTAAAGTGGGTGGGCTTGATTTTTTGGCAGATGGTAGGTTGATTGTTAGCACTTGGGATGCAGAAGGTGGGGTATATGTTGTTGAAAATGCAGCTGCTGGGGATCCTTCTAAAATGAGTTATAAAAAAATGGCACAAGGATTAGCAGAACCATTAGGACTTAAAGTAGTGGATGGAGATATCTATGTTTTGCAAAAACAAGAGTTGACAAAACTAGTTGATACCAATGGTGACGATGTAATTGATGAGTATCATACCGTTTGTAATGCATGGAATGTCTCTGCCAATTTTCATGAATTTGCATTTGGATTAGATTATAAAGAAGGATATTTCTATGCAGCATTAGCGATTCCAGTTCAGCCAGGTGGAGCTAGTGGAGAGAATATTGCGGAAGGTCGTGGTAGTGCAGTCAGAATTTCTAAAAAGACGGGTGAGATTGAATTTATTGCCAATGGATTAAGAACCCCAAATGGGGTAGGAATAGGAGTAGATAATGAAATTTTTATTGCCGATAATCAAGGAGATTGGCTACCCGCTTCTAAAATTTTACACGTAACAAAAGGAGCTTGGTTCGGATCAAGAGCGGTAGATTTTGAAGGTACTGCGAATTTGAAAGAGAAAAAACCTGTAGTTTGGTTGCCACAGGATGAAATTGGAAATTCTCCAAGTTGTCCTTCTTACATCAATGATGGACCCTACAAAGGTCAAATGATTCATGGTGAAGTGACCAATGGTGGTGTCAAAAGGGTCTTTGTCGAAAAAGTAAATGGTGAATATCAAGGAGCTGTTTTTCGTTTTATTCAAGGTCTAGAATCTGGGGTTAATCGATTGCGTTGGGGACCTGACGGTGCGCTGTATGTAGGCGGAATTGGTTCAACTGGAAACTGGCGACATGACGGTACTTTGTGGTATGGTTTACAACGATTAAAGTACAATCAGAAATCCGCATTTGAAATGTTAGCAATTAAAGCAAAATCCAATGGTGTTGAAATTGAATTTACAGAACCATTAAGAGAGGGAGATGGTTTTGATAAATCAACATATGAAATCAAACAATGGAGATACCAACCTACTGCTGCTTATGGAGGACCGAAATTAGATGAAAAAGAATTGCCCATCAAAAGTGTGAATTTGTCCAAAGATAGGAAAAGCGTATTCTTGGAATTGGGAGGTATGAAACCAGACCATGTCATCTATGTTCATCTAAAAGACCATATGGTAAGTGCCAAAGGAAATGGGTTATGGTCAACCGAAGCGTGGTACACGATGAACTCCATTCCCGCAAATCAACCAGGCTTTAAAAACGAGATAGTAACGACATTGATGGCTGCAAACACCTTGTCAGAAAGTGAAAAAGCGGCTGGCTGGAAATTGTTATTTGATGGGAAAACGACTACAGGTTGGAGAAATTTCAATAAACAAACAATTGGAAAAAGTTGGTTGGTCAAAGATGGAACTTTAATGTTAAACGCAGAAACAAGGAATGATGGTACATGGCAAGTTGCAGACGGTGGGGATATCATTACAGATAATAAATACAAAAATTACGAACTTAATTTAGAATGGAAAATAAGCAATTGTGGAAACAGTGGAATCATCTACAATATCATTGAATCTGATGAATATGAATTTGTCTGGCAAACCGGTCCAGAAATGCAAGTGCTTGATAACACTTGTCACCCGGATGCCAACATCAAAACACATCGTGCTGGGGATTTGTATGATATGATTGAGTGCAAATACCCAACCGTCAAACCTGCAGGTGAATGGAATAAAGTGAGATTGATTATCAATAATGGACAAGTAGAGCACTGGCTCAATGGACATAAGGTAGTTGAATTCGAAATGTGGACGGATGAATGGGACAGCATGGTGAAAAATTCTAAATTCGGTGAAATGAAGGGATTTGGAACGGGACGAGAAGGTCATATTTCATTGCAAGATCATGGAGATAAGGTCTGGTATCGGAATATTAAGCTAAGGGAAATTTAGATGAATTGAAAATTGAAAAATTAAAATTGAAAATAGGACGCCAGTTTGCGACCATACGTGTGCACGTGGCTAGAACATATTTTTAATTATACACGCTATATTCACGAACTCACGTTCTTAGATCATATTTTCAATTTTAATTTTCCCAGGTCATATTTATAATTTATAATTTTACATTTTAAATTTTTTCAAATGAAAACAGGTTTAAAGGTACAGCTATCTATCATGATGTTTCTCGAATTTTTTATTTGGGGAGGTTGGTTTGTGACAATGGGCACTTATTTGGGAGCTACTTTAGGAGCGAATGGTGCACAAATTGGACAAGCGTATTCAACCCAATCGTGGGGAGCGATCATTGCGCCATTTATTATTGGGTTAATTGCGGATCGGTATTTTAATGCAGAAAAAATATTAGGAGTGCTTCATTTGTTAGGGGCTGGTTTGATGTACCTGCTATACACTTGTGGATCTTTTTCTAGTTTTTATCCCTATGTTTTAGTTTATATGATTATTTATATGCCGACTTTGGCGTTGGTAAATTCAGTTGCCTTTAGACAAATGACAGATCCGACAAAAGAATTTGCGCATATCCGATTATGGGGAACGGTCGGTTGGATTGTAGCAGGATTGTTAATCAGTTTTGTTTTTGCTTGGGATAGTCAAGCATCGGTTGCAAGTGGTATGTTGAAAAATACTTTTTTAATGGTTGCGGTTTGTTCTGCGGCATTAGGATTGATGAGTTTTTTCTTACCTGCGACTCCACCAAATTCTAAAGAAGGTGCTGTAAAAATTAGTGATATACTGGGACTGGATGCATTAGCATTGTTAAAGGATCGCAATTTTTTAATGTTTTTCATTTCATCTATTTTGATTTGTATTCCGTTGGCATTTTACTATTCACAAGCGAACCCGTTTTTGACAGAAACTGGAATGACCAATCCTACCGGAAAAATGACAATTGGACAAGCATCTGAAGTCTTATTCATGTTGCTGTTACCAATATTTTTCAAACGATTTGGAATAAAATGGACACTCGCTGTCGGAATGTTGGCGTGGGTGCTTCGATACTTATTGTTTGCATATGGAAATACTGGAGAGTTATCATTCATGTTGATTTTAGGAATTGCGATGCATGGAATTTGTTATGATTTCTTTTTTGTTTCAGGCCAAATTTATACCGATTCGAAAGCAGGCGAGCATGTCAAAAGTGCAGCGCAAGGATTGATAACATTGGCGACATATGGGGTAGGGATGTTGATTGGATTTTGGGTAGCTGGAAAAATTACCGATCAAAATGTCATTGCTTCTGGAGGACATCATTGGCAATCCATCTGGATTTGGCCTGCTGTATTCGCTGGTGTTGTATTGGTGTTATTTCTACTGTTATTTAAAAATGAGAAAGTGGAATATGAAGCCTAAAATATTATGTTATACAGATTGAGCCCCAAAATGGCGGTTATCTATGAGAAAAATTTATCGATATCTGCGTTGAAAATAAAGTCATGTACTTTTGCAATGCAAGCCAGCGCGGTAACTAAGGCTATGTTTACGTTTTTCGCCTTAATCTCAATAAATTTTTCCTCCATATAATTTG
>CALFWW010000156.1 GCA_937928575.1 uncultured Saprospiraceae bacterium
AAACCTTACTCTTTAGATCCGATTTGATCGATAAAGATAAGTTAATAATTTAGTCAAGAATCCATGCTACAATTGATCACATGGATTAAACATCAGGCTCCATGATTATACGATAGTATTCAGAATATATCCAAAATTCAATTCAAGAACCCAATTATATTTTTGGAGATACTGGTCTGCATCATGTTAAACTAATAGTAAAAGATATCTATGGCTGTGTCGACTCTATGATTCAAATTGTCGATATTTTACCAAAAGTAACATATTTTCTACCGAATGCATTTTCTCCAAACGGAGACGGTGTAAATGATACATTTCATGGAAAAGGTAATACAAATGGAATGTTGAATTTTGAATTACAAATATTTGATCGGTGGGGTGAAGTGCTTTTCTCTTCTACCGATCCATATTTTGAATGGAATGGAAACCACGCTCAGAACCAAGCATTAATCAGCAAGGGAGTGTACGTTTTTCAATTGACTTATATAACAAGGCGTGGAGAGAAGTTTCAAGAAAAAGGCTATATCACTTTGATACGCTGAATTGATTTGGGTTCGGACTGAATAGAATAAAAAATATGTTTCTGGTAAATCCTCAACAATAATAGCTTATCACTCAAGTTTTGCTTCGAATCGATAAATAATATAGTGGTTTCATTATGACTTCAGAAATAAAGGAATTTTGGAATTGATAATAATAAGGGCTCAAAATGTTGTATTAAGTTTTTATTGTTTCATCAATACTCCTTTTTTACATACCTCAAATTGGTTCATCTAAGATATCATTATTTGGAATACCCCTCTTATTCTTACCTGATATTTTAAATATGCAAATAGCTAATGTTAAAATAAAATACTGTAAGGTGGTTGTCGCAATTCGTCGATTCGACAGAAATTCTACAAATGAATCATTTGAAATGTAATTAAGGATATAATGGCCGTACTTGTAGCTGAACCAAAATAGAATTGCCATGCTTAAAAAAAACTTGAATTGATTTATAGTTTTTGAAACTCTATAAATTATAAGTGCAATTATGAAATAAACAAAATGATTGCATATTGTTGTAATCAAGTCAATAGGGATATCAAACCACAATGACATACTTCCACTTCCTGGTTGCTGACCTTGATAAATTTTATATGATAATGGATATCTAACAATGCCTCTTACGAAAAAAGCAAAAAACCAAGTAGATAGTGTAAATTTTAAAACCGCTTTGCTATTATTTATTTCAATTTTCTTTTGATTCACAATAAACAAAATACAAACAATTGAAAGGATTGAATAGAGAAGATACATAGTATTAATATGAAAAATATTTTTATGTTGATGTTATTTACTTTGAGTTTTTTATTACATTCTTGTAGTGCACAAAATAAATGTATAACATGTTGAAATCTACATTCGACTAGTTGCCTCCACCCGAGTAGCTCGAATAGCAGCAGGCAAAGAAGCCAAAAAACCAATCAACGCCACTGCAATCGCCACTGCCATAAAATCCCAGAACCGAATACTAATCGGATAAGCATCTACCAGAAATCCAGCAGGAATAGGTACGATCCCAAAAGCTTTTTGAGCACCATATAAAAGCAGCGCAATCGTAAATCCACTAATCATTCCCAGTGCTGTCAACATTAATCCTTCATTTAAAAATATATTTCGAATCGTGAGATTGTTGGCACCCATTGCTTTAAGAATACCGATATCCTTTTTCTTTTCCAATACAATCATCCAGAGTGATCCGATCATATTGAAAGCGATCAGGATGAGACTCAAACTGAGAATGGCAAAACTCATCCACTTTTCGATGTTCATTAATTTGAGAAATGCTTCATCTTGTTGATATCGATCTTTGACCACGAATTTGTCTCCTAGTACTTTTTGAATATTTCTGGCCACTTCTTTTTCATCTCCTTTTGTTTTAATTTCTAGCGCCGAAACTTCACCATTTTTTTTGCCTAATAATTTTCTTGCAAATTCTAAAGAAGACAAAATATATTGACCGTCAAAATCTTGTTGGATTACAAAGGTGCCACGAGGGTAGGAGACCAATTTTTTAAAAGGTTTTGCTAAAGGGCCGCGATTTTTATCCGTAGGCATGTAGACATTCAACACAGCTAAATAGTCTGCGATATTAACAGATAATTTATTTCTCATCCCGACGCCTAGTACCACTAAATTTCTATTTCCATCAGTAAATTGATACTTCCCCTCTCGAATGGTAGAATCAATACCCGTTACTTTGTTGTAATTTTCATCCACTCCTTTTAAGATACCGAAATCGTGATTTTTCTTGTATTCAAAATAGGCGACTTCTTCTAAAGTTTGAGAGATAAATTCAACGCCATCAATTCCTTGGATTTTTTCAAGTAACAAAGTGTCGGCAGGAAAAGTTTTCCCTTCGTATGGCGTGATTTTAATGTCTGGATTAAAAGATCGAAACAAACCTGATAATAAATCTTCAAAACCATTAAAAACGGAAAGCACAATCACCAGTGCAGCAGTTCCAACAGAAATACCAAACACGGTAATTCCGGAAATGATATTGATTGCATTGGTAGATTTTTTTGCAAACAAATATCGCTTAGCTATTTGAAAAGGTAAATTCATTATTTGATCATCGACTCGTAAATCGCGTTCTGGATTTTTGGTCTAAAATCTTCTTTATTCAATTTATAATTGTGCATACTTGGATAAGTCCGGTTTGAAAGAAAGACATAAATGAGGTTATGATCTGGATCCGCCCAAGTAACGGTTCCAGTAAATCCTAAATGACCAAATGTATTGCTCGATGCCATTGATCCCATGTTTTGAGATTTAGAAGCATCCAATTCTTTCATGTCAAAACCAATTCCACGTCGCGTACAATGCGGATGACGAGTGGTAAACTTACGAACAGTTTCTGGTTTTAAATATTGAACGCCACCATAAGTTCCTCCATTCAGCAACATTTGCATGATAACGGCAAGATCACTGGCGGTACCAAATAGACCAGCGTGTCCACTTACACCACCCAGCATCGCCGCACCCATATCATGTACGTGACCATGCACCACTTGCTGGCGCCAATATTTGTCTTTCTCAGAAGGTACGATTGCAGCTTTTGAAAATCTTTCCAAAGGTTTATAAGTAGCAGTCACCAAACCAAGTGGTGCGTAAAATTTTTTCAAAGCAAATTGATCCAAAGACAACCCACTCACATCTTTCACCATTCTACTCAACATATAAAAACCTAGATCGCTGTATTTGTAATCTCTTCTTTCTCTTAATTCAGAATCGAAAATTTGATTCCACATCGTATCTATAAAGGACTTTTCCATGTACAATTTGTCCGTCACCAAAACAGAGTAATTTCCTTCTTTTTTCTTTTTGTAAAATTTATCCAATGGTTGTTTCTTTTCGGAAACAGTTTGTTCAAAAAATGGAATCCATCCCTTCAAACCTGCACGATGACACATGATATCTTTCATGATCATGCTAGATTTATTAGTACCTTGCAAGGGTTTCAAATAACGACTTAATGGTTGTTCCACATCCAACTTGCCTTCATCCACCAATTTCATGATAGAGATAGTCGTCGATGCGATTTTAGTAATAGAAGCAAAGTCAAATAAATCAGTAGTACGAGATCGCTCTTTTTTGTCGTAAGTGTGATAACCGTAGGCTTTATTGAAAATAATCTTTCCTTCTTTCGCTACTAAAACTACGCCTCCTGGTGTAGCCTTCATATCAATGGCAGCTTTCATCAATGAGTCTACTTTATTTTCCAATGCCACACCGTCGATGCCAACACTTTCTGCGGGTGCCATACCCATTCGATTGATTTGCATGGTGGAGACCCCATCTCCGAATTTGCTTTTTGGAGAAGCGGTGATTGGTAATTTCCCACGTATACTAGTTCCACCAAACAATGCTTGTGCGGCAACGTCTTCATACATATTCCCTTCATCATAAGCTACCAGAACATTGTCAACACCATCGAAATATTGCAAACTATAAGGATTGCCAAAAATCACAAGAATTACTTTGGTTTGTTGACTTAACTTATTGACTAAGCTTTTTGCACTTTCTGACAATCCAAAACCTTTACTTGCGTAGCTGCTCATGTCATGCAATCCAATGACTACGATTTCTTTTTTTGAAAGCGCAGCAATTAGTTTTGATTGTTCTGCAGTTGAAATTTCTTTACCAGAATTGAAGTGTTCAAATTTTGTGAATTGCGATAAACTAGTTTGAAATTTGCTTCGTTTTGGAGCACCAATACTTAATGATCCATATTTAGTAGTCGTCGTATTTTGAAATGGGACTAAGTCATCATGATTGCGAACCAAAGTCATCGCATTCTCAATCAATTTCCTTTTTAGCGCAAGTGCATTTGCATTGTTGAGTTCTTCCTTTAAATTTTCGACTTTTACAGATTGAGGTGAAGTTAGACCTAATCGATATTTGTAAGACAAAACTTTTTTCACACTTTTATGAATATCTTCACGACTCAATTTTCCAGCATCAATATATTGGTTGATTGCTTTGACAGAAGCCTCTACATCTTGGGGTAATAGTAAAATATCATTTCCTGCAACTAAGGCTTCCGCTTCCACTTCACCGGGTTGATAATGTTTGGTAACCCCTTTCATCCCTAAACCATCCGTAAAAATTAACCCATTAAAACCCAATTGTTTTTGTAGTAAATTTTTGATGGCATTTTTGGAAAGGGTAGTGGGGCGATTGGTTCTATCATCGATAGTTGGAACATGTAAGTGCGCTACCATCATACTTTGAATACCTTGTTGCGCCAACATTTTGAAAGGGAATAATTCAATACTATCCAATCTTGTCATGTCATGAGAAATCACCGGTAAATCATAATGTGAGTCCACATCCGTGTCACCGTGTCCAGGAAAATGCTTTGCACAAGCCATCACATTTTTGTCTTGCATCCCTAATGCATACATGTAACTCTTAGCCGCAACATTGTACCGATCTTCTCCAAAAGAACGGGTATTGATTACTGGATTTTTTGGATTGTTGTTGACATCAGCTACTGGTGCAAAGTTGATATGGACTCCTAACCGACGACATTGATCTGCTACTTCATTACCCATTTTATAAATCAAAGAATTATCTTGAATGGCTCCCAGCGCTAATTGTCTTGGAAAGCTAATGGTCTCTTTTTTCAATCGCATTCCCAAACCCCATTCTGCATCCATGGATAGAATGAGCGGAACTTTGGTTGCTAATTTTTGATATTGATTGGTCAGTTTTGCTTGCTTCTCAGGAGTTCCTTGAAAAAAACAAAGTCCGCCGACATGATATTCTTTGATCAAATTTTCAACCTTCTTAATGTGGTCGGGTCCTTTATCAGAATGAGCTCGGATCATGAAAAGTTGACCCAATCTTTCTGCTTGCGACATCGAGTTGAAGATACTTTCAACCCAAGTTTTTTCATCTATTGGAATTGAATTGTTTTGAGCGAAACCAATTTGAAAAGAAAAGATAGACGCCAATAAAAGCGTAGAGAATAGGGAATAATTCATAGTGTGAAATCGAATATTTTTAGCTGTTAGACAGTGTTATTTGTTACCTCTTTTAGTCAGTACTTGTGGGTCCAATTGGAGTGCTTTGGCTTGAAGTTCATCTGCTTTTACTTGATTGCCTGCATGATAATAGGCACTACTCAAGTTAATATGAGCATCTGCATTATTTGGGGAAACTTCAATTGCTTTGGTAAAGAATTCTATCGCTTTCGCATTGTTTTTTTGAATACCATAAGCAACTCCCAATAAACGTAACGTATCATAATCTTTTGGATTGCGTTGATAGGCTTTATTTAGATATTGTTGTGCTTTCACAAGGTCGCCTTTTTTCTCACCATAATATTGACCGGCATTTCGGTAGGTGACAAATAAATTCTGATAAGCATCATCGAAATTCGGATCTAATTTTAATGCGTGTTCATAATTCCGTACGGATTCATCAAAATTGTTGAGGTAATTATTAGCATTTCCTAACAATAAATAGGCATTTTTATAAGTAGGGTGGATTTTGACTGCCTCATTTAGATTTTTGACCGCTTTGTTTAACATTGCATCTCGTTTTACTTTATTGGATTCATCACGTGCTTGAGCACTCAGTTCACCACCTACTGCATTTAATAACTTTGCACTTCTGGTCGATGTATTAATATCAGTCATGAATAAAGTGTAGTTATCTTTCCAAGCAAAATTTCTGGTAATTGTTTTTACAGAAAATACGAAAGTAATAATCGCAATAATTCCTAAAGCGGGCATCAATGATTTAAAAGAATTTAAAGTCTCATTTTGTTTGTTGAATCCTCTATATAGCAATACTGCTGCCAGTAAACAAAATCCCACAGATGGCATAAACATAAATCGTTCTGACATGTTGGTTCCAATTGGGAAGACAATGTTAGAAACGATAGACAATGTCAATAAGAAAAATAGAATAGCATATGAAGAGATGTCCTTTTTTCGTAATCCTATAAACGCAAACACAGTCATTGCAAGATAGATCAAGAGACTTAAAATCACTTTCCAATTACCCCATGTCATGATATCAATGTGTCTCGGGTAATAATCGTGTGTTAATGGATGAGGAAAAATTAGCAGCTTTACATAAAGCCCTAATGTGTATATAATGGTTGCAAATTTTTCTCCCGCAGAAAATGGTACGTATTTATTTCCTTGAATTTTCAAGTATGGATTGTTCATCAATTCCTGTGGTGTTCCTCCCAAATCAAAACCAATGACCATGGTTCGGATCAAAATAAATACAACTGAAGCAATGAGAAATGGTACTAAATATTTAGCCACTATTTTACCCATGTTCAATTGTGTAAAAAAGTACATGGTCAATGGAATTACTGCTACAAATGTAATCGCATTTTCTTTTGAAAAAAGGGAGATAAAAAATACCAATGCAGAAAACAACAATAGACTTGGTTTTTTATCTTGGTAAGATTTTACGGCCAAATAGCAAGCATATAAACTTCCTAGTAATGTCAGAATTTCATCTCTACCTTTGATATTAGCCACTACTTCGGTGTGAATCGGATGACTGGTAAATAACAAGGTGGTTCCTAATGCAATGAATCCTGCATAAACTGGATTTTTTTTCTTGGGCAAAATTCGAAGTAACAAACGATAGAGGACTAGGCAAGTCAATCCATACATCAACACATTAATGAGGTGTCCAATAAATGGATTCAATTTTTCACCAAATATATTCCACTCCAATGCAAACATCACCAATGTCAATGGACGATAACGACCACCAGATACCAACGCAGCTTTTCCCTCTTCTTTGAAAAAACCATAAAAGGTATCGTAAGTCAAAATACCACCAATTCCTTTGACACCTTGAGTTGTAAACATATTGTCATAAATCACAATCGCATCATCTTGCGTGTAT
>CALFWW010000157.1 GCA_937928575.1 uncultured Saprospiraceae bacterium
ACTACTGCTGACTTAATGGATGTGGTGATCGGTTTCAACAATGGAAATACGACAACTGTATTAGCAGGTGCGTACGAGTTGTACCAAAACCAACCAAATCCATTTAATGTAGAAACGAAAGTAGGATTTAATTTACCGAAATCGGAAACAGCAACGATTACCATCTTTGATGTTTCTGGAAAAGTGATAAAGCAAGTGAATCAAGATTTTGCAAGAGGATATAATGAAGTAATATTTAGCAAAGCTGAATTAAATGCTTCAGGAATCTTATACTACCAATTGCAAACTTCTGAATTTACAGATACAAGAAAAATGTTGTTGATAGACTAAAAAGTTAGCTCTCGATACACGGTTTTATAGGGTAAGACCTTCCTCCATATTTTTGGAGGAAGGTCTTTATAATTCCTAGAACATATTAAATTAATTTATTCATTATAAAACCCTAAATGCGTATGATTTAAAACCAAATCTACACCTTAGCTAACAAACAAACTATCAATAAAACTCACGCTAGTTTATAAAAATTTTCATGGTCCCCCCATAATTATTTTTTAACTCTTAAACATATCAATTATGATAGAGAAAACTAGAAAAAAACAGTGTTGTCCTTGGATACAAAAAAATTATATTCAACGGCTGTTGCCTGTTTTATTATTCAACTTTTTGTTGATTTTTTCAACAAATCTTTATGCTCAACCGGCATGTAATGCACCTACTGGTCATACTGCAACTTTCAACATTGCAGCAGATTGTGGCGCTTCTCAAGTTGTTACGGATGGCAATGCTTACAACCTGACAGTAGATCCAAATGTAACTTATTCATTTACAGTTTGTGATCCTAATTACACTGCAGGAGGATCTCAACCTTATTTAGAACTTTGGGATGCTCCAAATGGGAATTTCCTTGCGCTTTCTACAGCAACCAATGGATGTGCAACTGTTACACATTCTAATTGTACGCCGATTCAAGATTATTCATTATTTGTACATACACAACATGGTACTAGCATGTGCGATGTGGATAATGTCAATTACGAATTTACCTCTACTTGTACACCGAATACCTATATCTGTCCAACAACAACGAGTCATTTCAAAGCAGAAATTAGTTCTATTGACACTTGTTGTTATCGGGGATTAATTCCTTTACCTGATTTGTCAACTGCTGGGTGTCAAAATAATGCTACTTATGAGTTCGAATATACAAATTGTGATGGAACAATGGTTGTGGAACCAGTTGTTTTACCCGACCCAGATAACATGGTGTATGTAGAATTACCATACCAATCAAATAGTTCTAACATAGAATATACGGTAACTGTTGGTGGAGTAGCGGTTAATTGTGTCTATCCGGTTACTGTAGTAAAAGGACTTTCTTGTATGCCTAATATGAATGTGCCTTTGGATGCTGCTTGTAGTGCTAACATGCTATCTACTGCATTTACCAATCAATCTTGTGAAGGCGTCCCGTATGATGTTATTTATACGGTCAATGGTGCGGAAGTACAAGAATTGACTTCTGCTTATTTAGAATTCACCAATATTCAAGCAGTAACTACCGCGCCAAATGGAAACACTTGTAGTACAACGATTAAATTGATGGATGAATTGGCACCAAAATTCACTTCATGTCCAGCAGATATAACATTGACTTGTGGTCAATCAACAGATGTAGCGGATACAGGAATGGCCATCGCAACCGATTGTTCTGGAATTGATGGAGCTGTCACTTTTGTAGACAGTCCTGCAGATTTACCAAACTGTGGTGGAAAAGTAATCACCAGAACATTTTATGCTACCGATACAAACGGTCAGACAGGAAGTTGCCAGCAAACAATCACATTGGAACCAATAAATATCGGAGCGATAGATCCTCCTCCACATTATATTGACGCAGATGCAACCGGATCAAATGAGATGGTACTTTCTTGCGAAGATTATTCAATTGCGACTCCTCCAGGGGTTGATGTTACTGGTGGATTGGAGATCAATGGAATGGTATTGAGTGTCGGGATGAGTTGTGATTACATGATTACAATGAGTGATGAGCTTATTCCAATTTGTGGAGGGTCTTATGATATTATTCGTACTTGGGAAATTACCAATTGGTGTGCTCCGACTGTGACTCCTTTTGAATATGATCAGTATATTAAAGTGATGGATGCTGAAGGGCCAGAAGGTACTGAAGGAATGACTAGTTTTGTAAATGATAACAACTCATGTATGAGTACTGTTACGGTGGGAGCTGCTTCTTGGGTAGATGGATGTTCTCCTTTAAGTGCAAGTGGTTACACCGTGACATTATCAGGGTCTGGAACTTCTTATTCAACTGCTGCGGCGGGTCCTTCAGCTGTTTTTTCAAATGTACCATACGGTCTTTATAATGTAACTTGGTGTGCACGGGATGTGTGTGACAACGAAGATTGCGTATCTTCAACAATCACACTTTCCGATAATACCAGACCGGTTGCATTTTGTGAGGATAGAGAGATTGTACTAAATGGGGATAACAATTACGAGTTTAGTTTTTGTGCAAATTTACTAGATGATGGAAGCCAGGATAATTGTGGTAGTGTAGATTTAATGATTAAGAAAACAGTAGAAACTACGACAGCTTTTACAGAATGTGTTGATTTGGGATGTAGCAATATTTCTGCTCCAGTTAATTTGACGTTACAAGTAACCGATGAATCTGGAAATGTAGCTTCTGTTGATTGTGATGTGACCGTGATATTAGGTGAACCAGTATGTCCAATGTTTACGGATATAGAAATCAATTGTAACGAAGATCTAGTAGGTGCAACAGGGTGGGGCGAATTTACTTACGCCAATACTAGTGATTGTAATTTGAATGATTTTGTAATGGGTGATTTAGTTGACATTACAGATGTCTGTGGTCCAACAACGGTTTTACAAGTTTGGAGATCAGAAATGACAGGACTAGAATGTGAACAAACGGTTCGCATTAGTCCGTTATTATGGGATAATACTAGTTTTGTACCACCAGTTGATGTGACGCTTGATTGTTCGAATGTTGCAGACATAAACGATGTTCAGGAAGCTGAAATAGCGGCGGCAAATCCAAATGCGATATTGAATATTGATAAATCTAACATTTGTTACCCAACTCAAGTTTTGGATGGTGTTTTGGAAAAAACGTTGTTTTCATCCAATGGATGTGAAGCAATTGTATTGAAAACTTATAAGATTATTGACCAATGTCTCTTTACTGGAAATTTAGCAGCACCAGTTACAGGTGAGCCAGGTTTTTACACGTACACACAAACGATTACCGTTGCTGATAACACAGCTCCTACATTTGATGTAACACCCGCGGATGTTACTGTAGATTGTACTTTTCAGTTACCGACTGCGCCAACTGCAACAGATGATTGTGGTACAGCGATTGTTACTGTTGATGCATCCAGTCTAGGAACTCCGGATGAGTTTGGAAATTATTCAACTGCACCAGGAATGTACACAATTACTTACAATGCAACAGATGCTTGTAACAATTCAAATACGGCGACTGCAACTGTAACTGTAAATTCAACGGAACCTGTGATTACTTGTTTACTAACTTCGAATTCCAATATTGATTTAGGGGATGGAGTAGATTGCCAAAGAACATTAACCGTAAGTGATATTTTTACGACAACGGATCCTTGCAATATCGGATTGAATTTATCAGTAGAACAAATTGCAGATCCAGCCAATCCTTCAACTACGGCACCGAATACCACCAGTGTGTCTTTTGGTAGCGATGATTTAGGAGTTGTGTTCGTGCAAGTGTGGGTGATGGATCAAAGTGGAACTACATCTACTGAAGTTTGCACTTTCAACATTACAGATGAGAACTGTGCATGTACTGTTGTAGATTTTGACTTGACTGGTTCGATTGAAGCAGGATGTAACTTGACAGCAACTGTTTCGAATATTACCGTGAATGGAGTAGCTGCCAATGCAAGTGACTTTATGATTATTTGGCCTGCTTCCACTGGTTGTGGAAATGTTACTGCATGTGGTTCATTGAATCCTGGTACGTACGATGTTATCGTCATGAGTCTTGAAACGGGATGTTCCGCACAAAGAAGTGTTACGGTTATGGAAGATTTGATTACTAATCATGATTTTAATTTCCAAACCTCTTGTTGTTCAATTGATGAAAATGATTTTAGTCTTGCTTCTTTTGAATATGAGGGAGCAGTGATAACTGATTTTACAAATTTTGAAGTCAATCTAATTAACTCAACAGGCACGGTAGTATGTGCAGATTTAGCTAGTGGAGAAATTTGCGAAGATCAACCAGAAGGTACTTATTTTATACAAATTTTTACTCCGAATGGATGTGAAGCCAATCTCACAATTGCAGTATTCTGCCAGCAAAATTGTCGTATCGGTGGTCTCATCGCCAACGAAGAAGGAGATGAAGTTGACAATGTTACCGTAAAAATCAGTGATGCAATTGATCCT
>CALFWW010000158.1 GCA_937928575.1 uncultured Saprospiraceae bacterium
ATCTGCGTTGGAAAGCCCTGTCTGCTTGGCGCAGTCAGGCAGGCTCGCCGTAACTAAGGCTATGTCTGCGTTTTCCGCCTTAATCTCAATAAAATTTTCCTCCATATAATAACCGCACTTATAGAGTACAATTTGTATTAGATGCGCGAGGAAGCCGAGCTCAAACCTGTTAGATTTCGCAAAGGCATATGCGCATAGCTAAATCTAACAGGTTTTGCCTAGCTAAAACTACAACTTAAGCTCCCGCATACTCTCCGCCTTATTCCGCGCCAGAAAATCATCAATGGTTTCAAAGTGCTCAATGACTCTTTTGTTTTTAAACTCGAAAACTTTGTGCGCTAAACCTTTTAAGAAATCTCGGTCGTGAGATACCAGAATCAAGGTTCCATTATAATCGAGTAATGCTTCCTTCAATACATCTTTGGATCTAAGGTCTAAATGATTGGTCGGCTCATCTAATATTAAAAGATTGATAGGTTCTAACAACAGTTTTACCATTGCTAATCTTGTTTTTTCTCCACCAGAAAGTACGGATACTTTTTTGTCGATATCCTCTCCGTGAAACATAAACCCACCCAAAATATTTTTTAGCTTGGTACGAATTTCTCCTTTTGCAACTTCATCTACCGTTTCAAATACAGTAGCTTTCTCATCTAATAAGGAAGCTTGATTTTGAGCGAAATAACCAATCTCGATATTGTGTCCAATTTGACAAGTGCCCTGGACTTCAATTTCCTTCATGATAGCTTTTATCAAAGTAGATTTTCCTTCACCGTTTCTTCCTACAAAAGCGACTTTTTCTCCACGCTCAATCGTCATGTTGGCATCCTGAAAAACAATGTGATCATCGTAGGATTTGGAAAGCTCTTTTACAATGAGCGGATAATCACCTGATCTCGGTGCTGGTGGAAACCGAAGTCTTAAAGAAGAATTATCCACTTCATCCACTTCTATGATTTCTACTTTTTCTAACATTCTTTCTACAGATGCAACTTGATTTGTTTTCGAGAAAGTCCCTTTGAATCTTTCAACAAAACGTTGTTGTTCTGCGATCCATTTTTGTTGCTCCTTAAATGCTTTTAATTGATTAGTCCTTCGGTCTTTTCGTAATTCCAGGTAGTGCGAATAATTAGCTTTGTAGTCGTAGATTTTGCCGAGTGTCAGTTCTACTGTCCGATTGGTGATGTTGTCAATAAAGGCTTTATCATGTGAAATAACTAGTACTGCATTTGCTTTGTTGACTAAAAAATTTTCTAACCACAAAACAGATTCAATATCAATATGATTGGTCGGCTCATCCAACAAAATTAAATCCGGTTTTTGCAACAGTATTTTAGCTAGTTCAATGCGCATTCTCCAACCACCAGAAAATTCGCTAGTCGGTCGATCCAGATCTTCTCTTTTAAAACCCAATCCAAGTAATGCTTTTTCAACTTCTGCATCGTGATTGACTTCTTCCAAATTGTAAAAACGCTCACCAAGGTCAGTAGCTTTCCCAATCAACGCCATATAGCTATCCGATTCATAATCCGTACGGGTTTCCATCTCCTGATTCAGCTTATCCATTTCCGCCTTAAGTGCAAAATATTCTTGAAATGCTTTAGCCGCTTCATCTCGTACAGAGCAATTATCTTCTGTCAACAAATGCTGAGGTAAATAAGCAATAGTCGTTTGTTCCGATTTATTAATCTTCCCTTTATTGCCTTTTTGTACACCCGCAATAATTTTCATTAACGTTGATTTTCCAGCACCATTTTTTCCCATCAATGCAATCTTGTCGTTGTCATTGATCACGAATGAAATGTTGTCGAATAATTTTCGATCTGAAAACTCAACCGTTATTCCTTCTATTGAAACCATAATTTGTTTATTGAAATTAGGATGCAAAAGTAAGAATTTGATTCGATTTCATTTTATTTCTGTTGGAACAACGATATTTTGATGGGCGAATTTACCTTCATCATTTAACCATTCGATCCAAAGAATAAAAACCGCTCTCAACGCGATAAAATCCTTCTCTCCATCATTATCAAAATCTACAACTTATAAATTTTCCGTAAAAGACAAGACTTACATTATTGGAGATCAATCCTATTCTGTCCGAAAAATGAAGGGTGAGCTTTCGAATCTTTGGGCGTGTTTTAAAAACTTTATTTTTTTTCAAAGATTTTGCAAGCATGTAGTATAATGCGCTTTTTGAGCTTAGAATAAAAACTATAAAAAAAGGGCAGCCCCAATTGCTATTGGAACTGCCCTTTTTCAATCTGATTGCCATTCTATTTCATTGAAAACTTCACCAAGTTCTCAAACTTCTTGACACGCTTATTCACATCAGCAGCTTTCAATTTTTTCAATCTAGAGATACTGAATTCTTCAACACAAAATGAAGCTAAACAAGATCCGTAAATAACTGCACGTTTCATGTTTTCGAAAGTGATACTATTGGTCTTAGCAATGTATCCAATAAATCCACCAGCGAATGTATCACCTGCCCCTGTTGGATCAAATACTTTTGCTAGCGGAAGAGCAGGAGCATAAAACATTTTTTCTCCTTGAAACAGCATCGCGCCATGCTCGCCTTTTTTGATAATCAAAAATTTAGGACCCATTTTTTGGATCTTCTTGGCTGCGGTGACTAGTGAGTATTCACCCGAAAGTTGTCGAGCCTCCTCATCATTGATGGTGAGGACATCGACTTTTTTAATCACTTTCTTTAAAGCTGGCATAGCAACATCCATCCAAAAATTCATCGTATCCAATACCACTAATCTCGGACGCTTTTTCATTTGATTGATAACCTTCATTTGGACTTCGGGGGTGAGATTACCTAGCATCAAATATTTGCTACGCTTGTAACTTTCAGGTAAGATGGGGTCAAAATTCGCGAGGACATTTAAATCAGTGGCTAATGTATCACGTTGATTCATGTTATCATGATACTTCCCTTTCCAAAAGAAAGATTTTTCACCTTCTTTTATCTGGAGCCCATCCAAATTAATTCCTCTAGTCTTTAAGTACTTCATTTCCTTTCTCGGCCAGTCTTCACCGACCACAGAAACGAGTTTTATATCTTTTGTAAAGTAAGAAGCAGCAATACTTGCATAAAGTGCTGCACCTCCTACGACCATTTCAGCTTTTCCATAGGGAGTTTCCAAACTATCAAACGCTACTGTTCCTACTGTAACTAAACTCATATTAAATTGTCTTTAAAAATTTTGCACAAAGATTGCACTTTATTCTATATATTAATAAATTTGCATCGCCTTTTAATTGAAAGGGCATCAAATTTGAGTAATTCTTATAGAAACTCAGCCGCTTCTTTAGCTCAGCTGGTTAGAGCATCTGACTGTTAATCAGAGGGTCCAAGGTTCAAGTCCTTGAAGAAGCGCAAAAAATTAGGATTCCGTTATTACAACGGAATCCTTTTTTATTTGTACGAAATAAAGTATTGAAAATTAATATTCTGATTTGACTACCTTTCTCGTAATATTTTTGTCCTCAAATTGAATTTCAATAAAATATAATCCTGTAGATAATGACTCATTCTCCATGATTCTAATCCGGTTTCCGACATTATGATAAGTAGTTAATACTTTTTTACCATCTACTGTGAATATTTGGAAATTGATGGCTTGATGTAAATCAGGACCTGCAATATAAAATCCATTGGAGGAGGGATTAGGAGAAATGACATAATCTGCTTCACTAGGTAAATCCACTGTAGATACGTTTTCTCCGAACTTATAAATACCAATACCTCCTCTAGAATTACTGATAACCATTTCTATTTGATTGTCATTGTCAATATCCGCCAAATCAATTCTAGAGCGAACACCAATTCTTATATCCGCAAATGTGTTGGTCATTTCATTAAAGGAAGCACCTGCCGATAAATTTCCTTCAATTTCATTGTATCGAAATAAATTACCACTTTGGCTACCTGCGTATAGGATATAAGTTCCAGGATTTTCCAGATCAGAAACAATGGGTGCGCTATATCCAGCAGACTCACCGATGAAGCGCGTATCGACATCACCGAGTTGTATAATTGATTCATCAAAAATTGGATTGGTTGTCGTTCCATTGTTAGGATAATAAACAAGAAAACCAGCTTGAGTTCCAATGACCAAATCGAGTAATCCATCCCGATTTAGATCGATGATTTGTGGTGTTGCATTTTTTCCGATATCGATTCCTTGATATTCGGGAATCGCTGTTGTAAATGTTACTGGGTTGTTTGGACCTGCTGTATTTTGGAAATAATGAATTTTTCCAGAACCTTCTCCGATGATCATGTCTTCATCCCCATCCCCATCGAGATCACCAAAAGTTGGAGCGATAAAATTCCAATCGTATACTTCAATATTCTCAAAATTCCGATCGACCAATTGAAATTGCGGATTATTTGTGTCTCCAATATTTCGGTAAGCGGTTATCCCTCCAGACAAACCGCTCAAAGGATTGAAGTAACCACTATTTCCAATTAGTAAATCAGTCAGACCATCTTGATCGAAATCGAAAAAAACAGGAGTTGCTTGTTCACCTACATCAATCATATTGTTGACCAAAAAAGTATCTGAAGCTAAATCAAAATTACCGGTTTCATCTATTTGGTAGACTTTAGTGCATGCATAATTTTGACTGGATGCAGTACTCCGATTTGAAATTAAAATTTCTCCGACCCCGTCCATATTGACGTCAACCATAGATGGTGTAGGAAGGCTTTCCATATTGATAGGAGTCGTATTGGTAGGGAAAGAATTATCTTGTTCGTAAAAATGAGCCACATCAGAAGTACCATCATTAAACAATACAGTTACAGAATTATAAAACTCATTACCGATCATTAATTCGTAAAGCCCATCATCATCATTGTCAAAGGAGAGAAGAGAAGAGACTCCATGTCTTGAACTGATAGATTCCTCCATTAATTTGGCGCAATCAGTATTCAATGTCAAAGGGATTAATCCATCGTCCGTAAATTCACCGTGACAATCTGTGATTAAATCATAAACTAGACTATCACAATGATTGAAAAGTTCCATGCTTTGGTTTTTGTAAAACGCGACTTGTTTTCCTGCACTTGTTTTGAAAGTCAAGATATCCAGATCACCATCATTATCAATGTCAACTATTGATGGCACATTATCGGTTAGGGAGAATAGTTCTTGATTATTAGTGGTCGTTAATTTTTCTTTCGCCAGTGTAAATTGCAATTCATTATTATTATCAAATTCACCTTTGTAAACAACAATCGCGTCTGATCCAGTAATGGTACCAAGATCATTAAATTTGGAAGATGTAAATAAATCTGGAACCTCATCACAATTGTAGTCATACATCAATGCAAACCCAGCAAGTGGAGGTAAGTTTTTTTGAAATTCGTAACCAGAAAAATATTGATTTGGACCAGATCTGAAAATATAATTGCCAGAATCATCAGCTCGATCATAAATAAACAAATCTAGAATGCCATCATTATTAAGATCTGCTTCCGTATAAAGTGGACTATTTAATCCTCCAGCATATGGTAGAGAAAGGGATGTTCCATTTTCGATAAAAGAAATATTTTCATATCTAACTACTTCATTTTCGGGCGTCTGACCAATAAGGGATACGATAAAGATGTTGAAAAAAATAGTAAGGGAAACAAAACGGAATATCATAATCAGAAGGATTTAAATTAGGAATTCAAATTAGGACAATTTTTTTAATTATGAATTATACACCGATTGAGTTATTGTGTTAAATGGCATATTGTCATAGATTGTCCAAGTATTCGAGATGAATCGGTTACTCTTTTCAAAAATCTTACAATCAATAAAATTTGTTTTAGCATGTTTGAAGCATGCGACATTTTCGCCTTAGGGTGACAAAATGCTGATGTCCAATATCAGCCAATAAATTTGACTTTTTTATGAGTTATGGATAATTGAGTCGTTCCAAAAAGTTGGGACGGCTCATTTTTTTGTATTGCCTCTCAGAGCGCTATCATTAATAATATAAGTCGAGAAAAGTTCTAGATGTACTTTAATTTTTTAGAGAAAGCGCTCATAGAGGATATGCCAAACTTTTATTTAAAATTCGGCTTTAAAAGCCAAGTATTGCTCTTTAACAAAATAATATTTCAATCGATCTCGACCTGCTTCCTCATTCTTCCTTCAATATTCAAATAAACAAAAAAAAATATCTATTTTGAACTTCCTAAAAAGTAGTTATGATTGAATTGGTATTACTGATATTTATCGCGGGATCAATTGCAGCGGTAATTAAAATACTCAGACAAATTATAGCTGAAAGAAAGTGTGCTAGTGATTTTGAAATAGGCAAATTCTATAATGGATCTTTAAAACAAAATGATACTGCCTATCGACGTTTTATTGCTCATTTAGGAATTTGTGAAAAATGTCAAAATCGATTACATAATTTTCAACAGGGAGATGATTTAGTGGATCATCTGACAAGCAATAGTGATTAAGATACCTTATTATATTTTAAAATAGATAAACAAAAACGATGAAAGTAACTAGACTCTTCGAATTCATATATCATCAAAAAGAGACCTTTCCATTAGAAAAAGCATTTGCCAGAAAAGAAAATGGTAAGTGGATTTATTGGAGTACGGATGATATGATTAATCAGGCGATGAAGTTAGCAAGTGGGTTGATTGATATGGGGTTAAAACCAGGAGACAAGATTGCGATTTCTGCCTACAAAAATCGACCGGAATGGGTAATTGCAGATTTGGGTTCGCAAATGGCTGGTGTCATCAACGTACCAGTATATCCGACGATTTCACCAAAAGAATATGAGTACATTTTGAATGATTCAGAAGTGCAATACGCATTTGTTGGAGCGGACGATCTATATGATAAAATGGAGAAGGCATCACCCAATGTACCATCCTATAAAAAAACATTTACGTTTGACAAACAGCCTGGTAAGCCACATTGGGAAGAAGTTTGGAGTGAAGGAAATTATGACGAAGTAGAAAAAATCAAAGCGGGAATAAAGCCAGAAGATTTAGCAACTATTATTTATACATCAGGTACCACCGGAAATCCTAAAGGTGTCATGTTGAATCACATCAACATCACTCATGTAGTCACTGCCACCATGGATGCACTGAATTTGGAACAAGGAAAACCAGTTTTGAGCTTTTTACCACTCTGTCATATTTTTGAGCGTGCGGTGTCTTACGGATTTATGTTTAAATGCTCATCTGTGCACTTTACAGGAACGGATAATTTAGGCGGAGAAAGTGGTGATTTACAAGAGGTGAAACCGTTTTTCTTCTCAACTGTACCTAGATTGTTAGAAAAAGTTTATGAGAAAATTTATAACAAAGGATTGACATTAGAAGGGACTAAGAAAAAATTATTTTTCTGGGCATTGGATTTGACAGAAGACTATACCTTCGGTTTCAAGCCGAGTGGACTCAATGGTTTCAAATGGAAAATTGCTGATAAATTAATCTTTAGCAAATGGAGAGAAGCATTAGGGGGTAATGTGAAAATGATTGTGACAGGTGCTGCACCATGTCCTCGTAAAATGGCACAAGTATTTTCAGCAGCGGGAATTCCGATTAGAGAAGGATATGGCTTGACGGAGACTTCACCAACTTTGAGTGTCAATAACATCGACAATAGTAAAGCAATGTTGGGGACGGTAGGTCCGATTCTTCCTGGAGTTGAAATTCAAATTGATCGCTCAGAAGGAGATTACAATGATGATGAAGGAGAGATTTTAGCCTATGGGCCGAATGTGATGATGGGTTATTATAACAATCCAGAAGCGAATGCAAAAGTGTTCAAGGATATTGATGGAAAACGATGGTTTAGAACCGGTGATATCGGAAAGTTTGTCACCAATCATGCGGGCACGAAATGTTTGAAAATTACAGATCGTAAAAAAGAATTACTCAAAACATCTGGTGGAAAATATGTCGCACCAGCACCGATTGAAAATAAATTGAAAGAAGATTTCTTGGTAGAGCAAGTGATGGTAGTAGGAGATAAGCAAAAATTTGT
Organism: uncultured Saprospiraceae bacterium; assembly: GCA_937928575.1. GTDB lineage: Bacteria > Bacteroidota > Bacteroidia > Chitinophagales > Saprospiraceae > CALDGQ01. Next base: position 8,031 of record CALFWW010000158.1, read on the forward strand.
TTCCGCACTAATCCTTCCAGCTCATGAAGCACTTAAAAATTGGTGTCAAGAAAATGGTGTTGGTAGTTCAGATATGACTGCAGTTTGTAATGATGCAAAAGTCATTGCTGCATTTCAAAAAATAATTGATGACATCAACCCTGAATTTAGTCATATCGAACAAATCAAAAAATTCAAACTGCTTTCATGCGAGTGGGGTCCGATGAAAGATGATGGTACGGATGCTGAGTTGACTCCAACTTTAAAATTGAAACGTCGAGTTATCCGTGAGAAGCATAAAAATGAGATCTCGGAGATTTATAATGTCTGATTTTATGTTTTCCGCTGTCCGTGGATGAGCTTTGCCACCTTTTCCGTTTTCCGTTGACGCCCAAACGAGCGCACACGTGTGCTTACACTATGGTCGTCAACGGAAAACGGAAAGGCAATGAGTGAAACGAATTTGCCGTACGGACAACGGAAAGCAAGCGAAGCATCGCGAACGGATCAAAAACCATCTATTTCCTTATAAGCATCAATCACTCGACGATCTCCTTCTTTTCCTTTGATTGAATTTCCGTGTTCCATTCCGAGTATTCCGCGGAAGCCTTTTGAGTGGATATATTTGAAAACATTTTTATAATTAATCTCACCAGTAGTCGGTTCTTTTCTTCCTGGATTATCACCGATTTGGAAGTAAGCGATTTCGTCCCAACACTTTTCGATGTTCGGAATTAAATTTCCTTCTTGAATTTGTTGATGATAAATATCGAATAGGATTTTGCAACTTGGACTATTGACGGCTTTGCAAATTTGATAGGCTTGTGGACTCTCTGTCAAAAACAAACCTGGATGATCTCTAAAATTAAGTGGTTCCAAAACCATTGTTAGATTATGAGGTTCCAAAATAGCAGCAGCTTGTTTTAAAGTTTCGACTATATTGGAAGTTTGGTAATCCATATATTGTCGAAGGTCTGCATGACCTGGCACTACCGTCATCCATTTAGCATTGACTCTTTTGGCGACTTCAACTGAAGATTTGATGTCCGACAAAAATTCCTTGCGCTTATCTTTATCTCCGGATGCTAGGTTGGCTTCTTTCCAGTAAATTTTGTGCGCGACGAAAACACCCATTTCAATTCCACGTTTTTCCATTGTTTTCGCCATCTTATTTTGCAAGTCGATATCGCGACTTTTCATCTCATTATCTTAAAAAGCAGTGAAACCTTCATCTGCCATAAAATTGAGTTGAGCGATTGGATCTTCACTTGCCAGATTTTTAAACATCCCTAAATGAGGTGCATATTTCAGCTTGAAAGTTGTGGAATCATCCATACTTGTTTTCGCATTAACTTTGGTTGCAAAAGGAATGGCACCAGCGGCAAGTGTCGATTTTTTGATGAAGTTTCTACGTTTCATAGTCAACTCAATTGACGACCGATCTTTTCCAATAATTTTTTTGTTGCCAAGATTCCTTCGTGTTCACTTAATTGCTCTCCTTCATATTCGATACCAATGTATCCATCGTATTTAAATGATTGAACGATTTTTAGCATTTGCAAGTAGTCAATTGTTGTTTCATTTCCTGCTGCATCGAACCCATACGTCTTAGCGCTTACAGCTTTTGCAAACGGCATCAATTCTTCTACACCTTTGTATTTATCGTATTCTTTGATACATTTTGCGCCCCACTGAACACCACCTACACGTTCCAGACAAAAATTACCAAAGTCAGGTAAAGTTCCACAATTTACTTGATGGATTTTACGCATCACATCAGTCAGCCATTTGCCATTAGAAGAATAACCACCATGATTTTCGACAATTACATTCATCCCTAATGGTCTTGCGTAATCGGATAATTTTCCTAATCCATCAATTGCTGCTTTTTGTACATCTTCCGAACTACCTTTTCCAAATGAGTTGACACGAATTGAATGGCAGCCTAAATATTTAGCTGCATCCACCCATTTGTAATGATTTTCTACCGCTTGATTTCTTTCCTTGTCATCTGGTTCTGCCAAGCCACCTTCTCCGTCTACCATAATGATTAAACTTTTGACACCATGATCATCTGCTCTTTTTTTCATTTCATTCAGATACTTATTGTCTTTGACATGATCTGTAAAAAATTGATTGACATATTCGATACCATCAATTCCGTATTTGGTTTTAGCTACTTTTGCAAAATCAAGGTGGTCTATTTCTTTTGCAAACAATGCTTTATGTAAAGACCATTGTGCTAAAGATATCTTGAAGAATAATTCTTTTGGGGTATTGACTTCTTCTTTAATCATTGGAGTAGTATCGACAGTTGGTTTTTTAGTGGTGTTACATGCTGAGATTCCTAACACACTAATTCCGAGAGCGGTTTTTCCAGATTTTTTTATAAAATTCCTACGTGTTTTTTTCATGTTTAAGTTTTAGTGCTTTTTTAATCAAATCGACCAAGAATGTTCTTCAGGCGCTAAAGGTATACAACCATTATATACTCCAGGTACAGGATCATATCGAAGTACTTCTGTACCAACTGTTTCGGAAGTGAAATAGCCCAGACAAGTTAATTCTTTCATTAAATCAAAAAACGGTTTTGCGGGTTTTTCATCCCAAGTGAGTTTAGAAGTATCTCCTTGTGCTTCTTTTTCTTCTTTTGCTTTGTTCATAAAAGCGGTGAGGACACCTTTTTTTTCAGTAGCATCAAAATCCATAAATGATTTACCGTGCGCATTATTGCAAGTCTTTTCAAGTGTCTCTAAACCTTTTATAAATCCTTGTTTATCTTTTTCGCGCGTATATCCATTCAGCATTTCGTCAATAAATTTTGGGACACCGACATCTTTAGCTCCCGGTGTATTCGTTGCAGGTAAAATAGTTTCTGCGATTTCGGCGACAAGAGCTGCTTGATTAGATGATAGGAAAGTTGGTTTCCAATCCAATGTAGGTTCTGCTTTGCAACCACTCATGACGCCCATGATAGAGCCAGCGGAGAGCGTTCCACCTAAAATAATTGCGGTTTGTTTTATTGCATCTCTTCTTTTCATGAGTTGTTATTTTAAGTTTCCTTTTTTTAATTCTTTAACCGCGTGATCACAAGCTCTTGCCGTTAAAGCCATATAAGTAATCGATGGATTTTGACAAGCAGAAGAGGTCATGCAGGCACCGTCAGTTACATACACATTCGGTACGGTGTGTACTTGATTCCATTTATTTAGTACAGAAGTTTTGGGATCGCGACCCATTCTGGCAGTACCCATTTCATGAATCCCCAATCCTGGTGCACCTGGTCTGTCATATGCCTTGATATCTTTGAAGCCACCTTTTTCTAACATTTCCATTGCGGATGATTGCATATCTTTTCTCATTTCAAACTCATTTTGTTTGAATTCGCAATCGATCGTTAAAGTAGGTAACCCATCTTTGTCCTTTAAGTCATGATTTAGGGTGACTTTATTTTCATGATACGGCAACATTTCACCGAATGCCATTAAGTTGATTCCCCAGTTACCTGGTTTCATAGCTGCATCTTTGAATTCGCCTCCAAATTTTGCTTCAGCAATCATACCTCCCCAACCGGATCTGGATGCACCACCTTGGTAGCCATAGCCTCTTAAGAATGATTTTGTTTTTGTTGATGGACTGATATTTCTGAAGCGAGGAATGTAGATGCCGTTAGGTCTTCTTCCCTTAAAATATTTGTCTTCATATCCTTCAATGCTAGCCTTCGCGCCTGCGTAAAAATGATGGTCCATTAAGTTATGGCCAAGTTCACCACTTTGGTTCCCGAGACCATTTGGGTGTGCGTCAGAAGTAGAGTTTAAAAGGATTTGGGTGGAACCTAATGCGGATGCACAAACGAAAATTACTTTGGCGTAAAATTCATAAGTTTTTCCACTCTCAGAGTCAACGATAGATACACCGGTTGCTTTCTTTTTTTCCTTGTCATAGATAAGATGGCTGACTGCAGAATTTGGACGCAAAGTCATATTCCCGGTTTTTTCGGCAGCGGGTAGCGTAGCGGCATTACTGCTGAAGTAAGCACCATAAGGACAACCTCTTATGCAGCGATTTCTATATTGACAAGATCCACGAGTATCTCCTTCTCTTTGTTTGGTGATATGTGCTACACGTCCAACAGTAAGTACCCGTTCTTTGTAGTTTTCGGCTATTTTATTTCGGAGGTGTGTTTCGACACAATTCAATTCCATTGGAGGCAGAAATTCTCCGTCAGGTAAATGAGCAAGTCCTAATTTTTCACCACTGATACCGACAAATTTTTCGACATAGCTATACCAAGGTGCAATATCTGCATAACGAATAGGCCAATCTACGGCAATTCCTTCTTTTGCATTGGCTTCAAAATCAAGGTCACTCCAACGATAGACTTGGCGACCCCACATTAATGATCTTCCACCAACATGGTAACCACGTATCCAGTCAAAACGTTTGGTCTCAGTGTACGGATGTTGGCTATCTTTTACAAACCAATGTTTTGAACTTTGGCGAATGGTATAGCCCGTTCTTTTTTGTTTGAAATAATCTTTTTCGATTTCGGCTTGTGGCACTTTGTTGCGGAAAGGATAGTCCCAATTATCATTATTCATTCCAGGATAGTCGCGGACATGTTTCACCATTCGTCCTCTTTCAAGTACCAATGTTTTCAATCCTTTTTCAGTAAGTTCTTTTGCTGCGAAACCACCGCTAATTCCAGAACCTATAACAATTGCATCATAGGTATTTTCGTCAGTAGCTTTTAGACTAAGATTTGCCATTTGATTCTCATTTAGTTTGTCTGAAGTTAATTAATTACTAAATGAAAAAAGACATTTCGTAAAAAAAATACACTTACTTATAGGTTCGGAGCATAAAAAATCCCAATCCTGCTATACAACATAAAATTGCAGTGCAATTCCATAGGATCGTAAATCCATAGGTTTGTGCCAAGAACAACCCTAGCGTCGGGGCAATGATCGTGGCAGCAGCAAAAGTCATTGTGTAAAGGCCCATATATTTGCCTCGATTTTGGGTATTTGTTTTTTGCAATGCGTAATCATTGGCAAACGGGAAATTAAAAATTTCACCTAAAGAAATGATGACCATTGATATGATCGCTATTCCAGCAATTTGGAAAGATGGGTTGAAAACGAAAAAAGATAAACCTACCAAGATTGCTCCAATAGCTGCTAGATTCAAATTGTTGTACTTATTTTCGAAAAGATATATTATTGGCATTTCCAACACTACAATGACTATGCAGTTTAAAGCAAGTAAATAACCGATTTGATCTTCATTGTAAAGAAAGTCTTGTTTTAAAAATACTGGCAATGTGTAAATCAATTGCATGAACGCAACACCAGTAAGAAAAACACAACTTAAAAAAAACAAATATTGCACGTCTTGAAATGGTGACAGGAAAAAGTGCTTTTTCTCTACTTGGTCATCGAGTTTATCCTGATTCACTTCATCATCTTTTGGTTCAATATTTTCTAACATTATGACAAAAAGAAAAGCTGCTACTATACATGTAATACCATCTACCACAAATAACCACTTGTATCCGTAATAAGCCGCAATAATACCACCAATTGCTGGTCCTGCAGATAAACCTAAATTGATAAAAAGTCTGACTAATGAAATGGAGCGGGTTCTGTTTTCGTCAGTACTGTATGCACCAATTGCCACAAAATTAGCAGGGCGAAAAGCGTCCCCAATTAAATTTGCAATAAACATGAAGATGCAAAGTGGAACGAATGTTTTAATGTTCATTAGTAAAAAGAACATACAGCCTACGAGAAACAAACTCCAAAACATGACCCGATAGTATCCAAATTTGTCACTTAAGATTCCACCCATGTAAGCACCAGCCAATGAACCTACCCCCGCACAACTCATGACATATCCAGCTTCAACCAATGAAAAATTTAGCTTTGAAGTCATATAAACAGTCAAAAATAGAAAGACCATCGACCCACTTCTATTGATAAAAGTGACGGCAGAGAGTAACCATATATTTTTCGAAAGTCCTCTAAATGAATCTACGTATAGATTCCCCACATTCTTAATTAGCTGAATCATCTGGGGCGCAAGTTAAAGTAATTAAACCTGATTGTGAGGGGAAAGGTTCCTTTATAGACCGCTGACGCTTTTAAGACCGCCTTTGGCTTTAAGACCGCTGACGCTTTAAGACCGTTGCACTTTAAGACTGCTTCTCATGAATGTTGACCTGTTTGTTCAATTGAGAACTTCCCGATAAAAATTATTAAACCGCTGACGCTTTTAAGACCACCTTCGGTTTTAAGACCGCTGACGCTTTAAGACCGTTGCACTTTAAGGCTGCTTCTAGTAAATTTTGAACTTGTCATTCAATTTATACTTCCCGTTGGGCAAGTTCTAAATTGAACAAACAAGGTAAACATCCACTGGAAGCAGTCTTAAAGCGGAGCGGTCTTGCAGCCGAAGGCGGTCTTAAGCAAAGCTGTCTTAAAGTGCCAAAGGCACGGTCTAATCTGACGGTCTAATTATTTACTATCTTTGCCCCATTATTTTAAAAATTATTAAACATGGTAATCGAAAAAAACAAAGTGGTGGTTGTGCACTACAAATTACAAGAAGACGATTTAAATGGTCCGCTTGTTGAAGAAACTACTGGCAAAACACCATTGGCATTTATATATGGTTTGGGTATGATGATTCCTGATTTTGAGGCGAATCTAAATGGAAAAAAGGCAGGTGATGAAGCTAAATTTGGAATCAAAGCTGAGAATGCATACGGGATAGTGAATCCTGAAGCAATTGTAGATATTCCTAAAAGTGTCTTTGTAGTTGATGGTAAAGAAGCGACAGATCTCTTACAAGTTGGTAAACGTGTTCCAATGCAAGATCAAAGCGGGAATCCGATGAATGGGGTTGTGGTAGCGGTGGCAGTTGAATCCGTAAAAGTGGATTTCAATCATCCAATGGCAGGGAAGAATTTATTTTTCACCGTAAACATAGAAGAAGTTCGTGAGGCAACGGCTGAGGAACTAGATCACGGACATGTACATGGTCCAGGTGGGCATCAGCATTAGTTTAGCCTTATAAAAAAGGGTGAAATGAAAAAAATTCTAAATAATTGTCTGAATTTTGCTAAACAATATCATTTAATTTTGTTTCATTTATAATAATAATGTGATGAGCGCATTATATAAACAATAAAACAAAAACAAATGATCAGAACAGTTAAGTCCTTTCGCTATTTTGCGGTTGATGATCGAACTGCTGTTAGAGTTAGTTCGGTTCTGCTCGCCATCCCCTTCTTGTTTTTGCTTGAAAACACATTTGAGTATATCCTACACGCCGATTTTGCACTATTAGCTTATTTTACAGAAATGTTTAAGACGCTTGATCGTAAAATCGTTTTTATGGGACCGCTTTTATTTATTGTGGGGCCTATAATTGCAGGATTTTTAAATGTATTTTCGGTAGTCACACTAGGGTATGATAGCAAGCAAAAAATAGTGGACATTAAAATTCATTTGAAATGGTTGAATTTATTTTTCCTTTTCATTTGTATCATGTCATTAACCGCATCTGCTATTTACATGATTTTAGCTATCAATGGATTCTAGTAATGCAAAAAAAACAAAAAAGAAAAGCCTTCTCGAAATTAATTCGCGAAGGCTTTTCTTTTTATGTTGGACACTTTCTTTAAAAAGTTAGGTTGAAATTACTCCAATATACATATGCCCAAGTAGCAAAGAAAAAGAAGAAAAACAATAATATTTTGGCCAATGTTTTTCCTTTCGCACCTGCATTTTCTATATGATCTGACATTGTTTTAGGTTTTATTAAAAAATTGATATTACAAATAAAATGAAATTTTACGTAAGAAAAAAGAGCAACTTGAATTATCTAGCCATCTTTATAAATGGTTCACCTTTAGTTATCCCATTTTTTTCTATGACTATAACGTAATATCCATCTTCTAGTTCTGAAGTTTGGATGGTAAATCTTTTTGATTCAATAAAATCGTCTAGACCTCCATTTTGCTTGAGTATACCTTGGGCATTGTAAATAAAGTATTGACCGCCGTTTGCTTTCGTAATTTTTTGATCCAATTCAATAATTAGATGATCGTCAACAGGATTTGGTCTCATGTCAAAACTAAATGACGATTCTTCTTTTATTTTTTGTTGAATGAATGGCACATTTGCTGGTACGATATTAATCGTATAATCTTCAACTTCACCATAACTAAATATTTCACATGGTTCAGGATAGTTATCTGCTTTCATAGAAACTCTCATTAGAGTTGTACCCGCTAATGCCGTAGTTGGAAAAATTAAACTTTTTTGTGCAGTAAATTTGCTTCTCTTTTGATAAACTTGCTCCCCTTCATCTAAAAAGTCACCATCTTGATTGAAGTCGATCCAAACGCTCCAATAAACAAAATGAATACTTCCTGTGAATCCTGGTGTTAGTTTTATAGTAATAGGGCTTCCCGGTATTACTTCGTTTGATATCGCTGTGAAATCCGCATAACCATTGTTATTTCCTGAAGTGTTAGTAAAATCTCCAATTACAACTTTTTCAATATACTCATATGCTGTTGAGTTACCGTATGAAGAACAGTAATCTTCCGTATCATTACAGAAATCAGGAGTTCCGTCGCCATCTGTATCAACTAGGTCATCACCACCAGGACAAATATCATTAGCATCACAAACGGAGTCGTTGTCAGTATCTTGGAATTGACCTACACAATTACAATCTGCATCGAAAGCATCGTTGATGGTGCACGGATCGAGATCATCGCAAGTTTGCCCAACAATACAATTGGTATTATCACAGAAATCAGGAGTTCCGTCGCCATCTGTATCAACTAGGTCATCACCACCAGGGCAAATATCATTGACATCACAAACAGAGTCGTTGTCAGTATCTTGGAATTGACCTACACAATTACAATCGTTATCGAATGCATCGTTGATAGTGCACGGATCGAGATCATCGCAATTTTGCCCAACAATACAATTGGTGTCATCACAGAAATCAGGAGTTCCGTCGCCATCTGTGTCAACTAGGTCATCGCCACCAGGGCAAATATCATTAGCATCACAAATTGTGTCGCTATCTGCGTCGGGGCAACCACCTCCAACTACTTCAATTGTTTGAAAAAAGTTACATAACGAGGATTGAACACTGACATAATAAGTGTCACCAACATTAAGACCAGAAATAATTTCGGTACTATTACATGCTGTTCCATACCAAGGGTTGCATCCCCAAACTTCTGACCAGCTAGTGGTAAAGACTTTAGCATTGATATCGATTCCAGCCATTCCTGAAATAGATATGGTTCCATTACTACTTGTTAAAGTGATATTACATTCAGTTAAAGAAGCTCCTGCACAAGTGCATCCATCTGCTTGGATGACATCATTGGTGGTAGTAGCATCGAAATCATTACAAGTAGAATTAGGTGTAGCTGGCAGGGTAGGGTCTGTAGGAGCACAATCCTCTTCATCACAAATGCCATCGTTGTCCGCATCTTCCAATATACCTATACAGCCACAATTGGCATCATATACATCATTACTAGTGCAAGGATTCGCATCATCACAAGTTTGTCCAACAATACAATTGCTGTCATCACAAAAATCAGGAATTCCATCTTCATCTATGTCAAGTGTATCATCACCATTTGGACAAACATCTTCTGCATCACAAACACTATCATTATCATTATCTTCAAAAGTTCCGACACAATTGCAATTGGCATCATATACATCATTGATTGTGCATAGATCTAAATCATCACAAGAATTACCTACAATGCAGTTTGAATTAAATGATAGGGAATCTAAAATTCCTAAGCTTGTATTAAAGTAAGTACCACTACAAGATGATTCAAGTTTTACTGTTTTGACGATGTAGACATTATATCCATCCATAGGATGGATGTCCGTAAAGTTGTTGTTGGTAATTAGGTTGTTATTGATTTTTGAAAAATTTCCATCAATTGTATTGCTTCGATAAACGTTGTATCCGGCAATTGTTTCATTTACAGGAGCAGTCCAGTCAAGTTCGATTCCTTCATTAATATTGTTTATTGAAAGAGCTGTTGGAGGAACGACAGGGTGCATTCTTAAAGTTGGATCACCCATTAATGCGACGTGAATATTTTGCTTACCTGGAAGATAAACTCCATTATCAGAATTTTGAGTTTTAATGGTGCTATATCCGATATTATGACCTAAAGGCATATGATGGAAAAACCAATCAGGGTTCCCCGCCCATACATTTGTCAAAGTTTGACCAGATGCAATAGCTGCTCTTAAGACATTATTTTCATGATTCCAGTCGCCAAATTGACTTCCAAATAACATGGTAAATATTGTTTGTAAATTATCATTGGCAAAATTAGCAGTACTAGTCACTCCAGCTACATCTATGTTGGAACCACTACCGCAGCCATATGACCACAGGTAACTTTGATTTTGGAGCGTTGTCCTATAGTCGACTTCATCAATATTTTCCCAACCAAACATAATTGAGAAATTTCGATATCCATTGGCCGCACAAGCAGCAAATTGTCGATTGAAGTTATCATCAATTAGTCCTCGTCTAACGGTGTTGACTTGACCAGTTTTAAATGCATGATTTTTATTTAAATAATTTCGAGTCAATTCAATTTCGGAATCATTAAATAAAAACATTCTAGATAAATCAACACGCCCAACTTGTAACTCTATTGTTGAAGGAATGATGCTTTGGTCAAATTTACCATCGCCAGGAACATTGTGATTTTCATTAAAGAAAGCGGTTGTAGTATTTACAGTTTCATCTGTCCAAGTTCCATCCATATCTCCGTAGTATAAATCAGCAGGCCAAGCACCTTTGTGTTCTGAATGTGTATCGGGATAAATATTTCCTGAATACGGAACAGGGATATTACCCAAAAGGAAAAGAGCCGTTAAATCATTTACACTATTATAGACTTGTTGCACTTGTGTTTTGACCGCTACAACATTTTCATTCGAATGGATTAATTTTTGTTGGACTTTCCAACCATCTAGGATGAAGTCATTTTTAAGTTGTTCAATTTCTGCATTTAAAGCTGGAACATATGAATCATCGATTAGTAATAAAATAGTGCCTCGATCTTCAATTGCAGGTGCTTCATTTCCTGCATATACATATCCAAATTCAGAACGAACGGCAATTGGTGTAGTTAATCCGCCCGACGCAACAATATTTCCAGTTTGAATATCGGTCAAAGACCAAGAAGTAGCATCTGGCCACATACTTGGTTTGATGTTGACAATTACTTCCTCACAGCCATTTCCATTGTCGCAAACTGTAAAAGATTGATAATCTTCAAAACCAAAATCGTCACCATATCCAACTAAATTCCCGCAAGAAAGAATCTCATAATATCCTTCTCCAAAACTACAGCACAATCCAATACCATGAACATCTGAAATATTAAATGCTAATTCGGTATTTGAAGGAATACAAAAGGTGTCTCTGACAATTACAAAAGGTTGTTTGAAAAAAGCATATTCAAAAGCTTCTCCGGTATTTATATTGTTATCAATAAATGAAGTTGCGGTCCCAGGCAAGGTTGCAATCGGGTCTCCCCAGCTTATTGCATCAAGCGTTTTTTTGTGTACATAATATTGTTGAGCAGTAGTTTCCGCTTCCCATTCAAATTGCATTCCGGAAGGAGAAAGTGGCGTCGCACAAATCTGAACTGTTCTTTCTTCTGGAGTTGGAGGGTCAAAATCATTGGCATCACAAATTCCGTCATTATCTGAATCTTGGTAAATACCGATACAATTACAATTTTGATCATAAGCATCATAGGAAGTGCAAGGATCCCCATCGTTACAAATCGCTCCCACTGTACATGCAGGCTCATCACAGAAATCTGGAATCCCATTTCCATCATTATCCAATAAATCATCGCCACCAAAGCAAATATCTTCGGCATCACAGACGGAATCATTATCTGCATCCATAAAAGTTCCGATACAAATGCAATTAGTATCATAGACATCATTAGTTGTACAATCATCGAAGTCATCACAAATTTGACCTATCATATTGCAATTATTGTTTCCGTCTATACAGCCCATGATTTCCACTTCCGCAAGTGCTAATGCTGCAGTACCTTGTAATTGTATTCTTACAAATTGTCCAGTAACATTTATTAATTCTGTAGTTGGTGTCCCTGCAATTGAATTAATAAAAAACCCAGAAACACCTTGTTGGTTTATAGTTTCATTTAAATTGGTAGAAGTAAATGGCGTTTCAGAAACCAGAATATGGAAATTTGCCAAATCTGTAGTGCAACAATCTGTCCGGTTCCAGATATTAATTTCTTCAATTTGGTGAATACTTCCAAGATCTACTTCCCACCATGAATTTGAAACCCAGTTGGTGTAAGTCACAGAATTGGTTCCCCAAAAATTTCCATCTGTATTTCCATCATTAGCACGATCGGCCGAAGCACCTACTTGTGTTCCAGATTGAGTAGCAGGTTTATTTAAAGCGACATTTTCTAATGAGGTACATGGTCCAGCAAGTGATTCATCAATTACTTCAAAAGTTTGTGTTATGGAAGGCGCTGGATGGTATTGATTATTGCCTGCTTGACTTGCTTCAACAACGACGGTCCCTGTTTGTCCAGTTAAAGTAATTTCGTTTCCAATAATTGTTGCAGGCCCTGAGACAATTGAAAATTCAACGTCCAGACCTGAACTAGCAGCAGCAAGAATATTGAAAGCGTTGTCTGTTACCAATTTGTTTTCCAATTCAGTAAAAGAAATGGTTTGGTCAAATATGGTTGGTTCACCTGATCCAACAATTATCTGTACATAATCTTCTGCAGTATAAAATATATTATCTGCAACATGTGAAATGTCATCTTGTGCAAGGAATTTTAATAAATAAGTTCCATTGGTACTAAAAATAGCAGTTGTGTTTCTGTTGTTGGAATTGGAGAAAGTGACATTTCCAGGCCCCTCAATTTTTGTCCATTGAACTGGCAAAGACGTATTATTCGTTCCATTAATTTCAACAGATCCAGATAATGTAGCGCTTGTACCTTCTGCAATATTAATGTTAGGTCCTGCTTCTACGAAGTAGCCTGTTGAGGATGAAACCCATGGCCATGGTGCATTTGCAGTGGCCTCTGGCCAAAATCTTTTTAATGTAGCTATTCGATCTGACCAAAATTCCTCAGGATTATGATGTCCAAATTTTGTAGCATGTGTCAAGACTTTATTACTTCCTTTGAATTGATTGTAAGCAGCAAAGTTGGGTGCTGGAGGAGTAATCTCGTCAAGATAACTAATGTTCATCAGTACAGGACCATCGAAATGAGCAGCCGCATGGACCGCATCATAATATTTTGTAGCGCTTAAAGTTGCAGCTTCGTGAGTAGCGGACCCATCTTCATTTCTTGATTTATTAATATAGTTTGGGAATCCACCAGCTTGCTCATAATACAGACCTGCATTTTCACAAAGTATTGCAGTACTATTCATGCAGATATCGATTCGATCATCAATGCCTGCCATCAAAATGGATAAACCACCACCTTGACTAACCCCGTAAACGGCAAGGTTAGTTTGGTCAAAATCATTTCTACTATGAATATAATCGATTGCTCTTACTCCTCCTAATAATCCAAAGCGATAGTAATTTCCTTCTCTTTCCCAATAATCATCTGGGGTATATGCGTTGGGATCATTTTCATCAACATCAGCGTTGTGAATTGATATTGCAATTGAAATGGCATTTGAATGTTCAGCGAAAACAGTTTCAGGTTGTACGGTACTTCCTGTGATTCCATACGGTGGCATTGTTAGAATGGCTGGGAAAGGACCGTCGCCAACAGGAATACTGATGTAGCCATAAACACGTCGATTATCAATATGTGCGAGATTGATTTTGTAAGTAGTAGAATATTGTGTTGAAGCATGCAATGATATTTGTGGGTCCAATGGTATATTTTCTAACAATGCAATTTGGGTGTCCCAGAAGTCTTTAAAATCTTCAGGTGCTGTTTCCAAGGGTTGAATATCAAAGCATCCTACTGAAGCTCCAGAAGTTGCGGACTGGTCAGCAAGTGTGACCAATAGTTGAACATGACCAACTTCATTGTGGGTATATTCAATGGAGGCGGTTTGCCCAGCTATCAGATTTAAAGTTCCAGTTTGAATTGGGCTAGCATAATTGTCATATTTAATGATGTAGCTAGCTAATCCTGAATCAGATGAATTAATATTGAATTGGATATTTTCTCCAACATCATATCTTGCTGATGGAATATTTGTTTCAACAGATAATTGTGCAAATATTGTTTGAAAGCAAATACACAGGAATAGTGTTAAAAAGAGATTGAATTTGGACATAAGTATGACCCTTAAATTTATGATTTTGAAACTGTTTATTGAGGTAGAAAACGTTATTGAATAGTGGGAGGGAATTAAATATTCAAGTCACAAATATAAGAAATACTTCTGTGGTAACGTCCTAAATACTCGAATAAACCGCTCAAACATGTAAAAATAATTATATATGTTTGAGCGATTTATATTGTTCAAATAAAATTTTATTCGATTTTTACAAAAGGTTTCGTTATAAATTCATCGCCATAAACAATAGATAGCAAATAATATCCTGCTTTTAATGACGAGGTAAAAATTACGATCCTATCTTCTTCTATTCTGTAGTCTAACGATTCGAGATTGAATTTTTCTCCTAGGGTATTGTGGATATAGATATTTGTAAGATTTTTAGATGAGATTTTGTTTACAAATTCAGAGATTATAACATCATCAACAGGATTAGGGCGAAGTATAAAATCGAATTTTTCATTAGTGGAATTATGATGTGAAATTCGTGGAGCGCTAGATTGCGAAATATTTATAATGTAATCTTCCACTTCACCGTAAGGAAAAGTTTCGCATGGATCTGCATATGCACCTGCTTTCATAGAAACTCTCATTTTAGTATTGCCAGTAAGAGCACCTACAGGAATTGATGGAGAATTAGTCACCACCGTCTTGCTTTTTCTTTGAAAGAAATATTCTCCAGAATCATAGAAATCACCATCTTGATTGAAGTCTATCCAAACTCTCCAATAAACAAATTGACTACTACCAGTAAAACCAGGAGTAAGCCTGATATATAAACCATCTCCAATACTTCCGTTAGCAGTCAGATATTCGTAATTCGCATATCCATTGTTATTACCAGAATTATTATCGATAGATCCAATAATCACTTTTTGAATATATTCATAAGCAGTACTGGTTCCTTTAGATTCGCAATATTCAGTAGTAGTACCGTCACCGCCGCCGCCAGATCCATCTCCACTTCCAGAAGAACTATCAGAACCTTGACAAGTACAACCATCTGCTAAGTAAACATCGTTGAAGTTGTGAGGATCATAGTCATCACATGGTGTACCCGGAGTTGCAGGGAGGTTGGGATTCCAGATATTGCAATCATCAGCATTACATACTCCGTCATTATCAAAATCATCACATCCCGGTGTTCCGCCACCACCAGATCCGCCTCCAGAAGAACTATCAGAACCTTGACAAGTACAACCATCGGCTAGGTAAACATCGTTGAAGTTGTGAGGGTCATAGTCATCACATGGTGTACCTGGAGTCGCTGGAAGATTCGGGTTCCATATGTTGCAATCTACTTCATTACATACCCCGTCATTATCGAAATCATCGCATCCCGGTGTTCCCGGTGTTCCGCCACCACCCTCATTTCCTCCTCCATCAGAGCATCCATATACTTGTACTTCAGCAATGGTCAAGTAGGAGTTGCTGTTAGCTTGTATCCGGACATATCTTCCGGTAGCATTTAGTGAATATGTTGTTGGAGTGCCAGCGGAATTACTGGTGTATTGGTTCCAAGTAGAGGCACTAATGGCTGAATTTAAATTTGTCGATAAAGGAGTGTCAGATAAAATGACATAAAAATTTTCTAATCGATCAGTTCCCTCTGTCCTATTCCAAACTTTTATTTGTTCAATATTATGAATTGATCCAAGATCTACTTCCCACCAAGGTTGGTAGCTATTGGTACATGCAGCAACCGAGCCATTCCAGAAACTACCATTTGTATTTCCATCTACTGCTTTGGAAGGGCTTCCGCTAACACCAGAAACAAATAAAGTGCTTGCACTTTGCGTCGATTTTCCTTGGGAAAGCAGGGTTAAATTAGAGCAAGTAGCACTTCCGCCGCCGCCATTTGTTGGACTATTTACTTGAAACGATTGTGTAACTTCAGGCGCTGGGTAATAACTAGCATTACCAAGTTGACTGGCTCTGACTGTTACAGTCCCAGCTTGTCCTATCAATGTGATCTGATTGTTAGATATTGTAGCCGGACCAGAAACGATCCCGAATGAAACAGTCAACCCAGAGCTAGCTGTTGCAGAAATACTGAAAGGACTATCAGTAGTTAATTTGTCAGAAATATCTGCAAAAGAAATGGTTTGACTTTGCTGAATAGTCCCGTTTCCTCCTACAGTAACTTGAACAAAATCCTCCATGGTCATGTACAAGTTGTTGTTTGAATAAGTTTGTTTATCCTCCGCTCTAAATCTCAGTAAATAGGTACCACTGCTTGAAAAAGTTGTAGAGGTATTTCTATTGTTAGGTGACGAAAATACAACGCTACCTGGTCCGCTTACCTTTTCCCATGTTACTGGCCAACTATAATTAGTTGAATTATTATATTGTACGGTTCCGGATAAATTAACTGGTGTACCAGCTTGTGCTGAGATATCATTGCCTGCATCTACCCAATGTCCTTTAGAATTATCTGTGTATGGCCAAGGAGGATTGGCAGTTGCATTCGGCCATAATCGTCTTAAAAATTTCACTCGATCTTCCCAAAACCTGCTTGGACTTGAATGACCTAATTTAGGTGAGTGGACCAAAACTTTGTGGTCTCCAGTAAATTGATTGTATGCAGCAAATTCAGTAGAAGCCGGTGTGACATCATCGAGGTAGCTGATATTCATGTGTACAGGACCTTTAAATCTACTAGCAGCATGAACAGCGTCATAATATTTGATAGCGGATAAGGTTTGTTCCTGCGGATAATTGTATCCCGGAGCATTTTTCAGATAATAAGGAAATCCGCTTGCACGACCATATTTAAATCCTGCATGTTCGCATAGAATAGAAATGGTATTCATGCAAACTTTTATTCTATCGTCAATTCCAGCCATAAGTATCGCGAGTCCACCTCCTTGACTAACACCATATACACCGATTTTAGATTTATCCACATCACTTCTTGTATGTAAATAATCGATTGCACGGACACCCGCTAGAATCGCATATCTGAAATAATTTTGAGCAGGGTCAACATAATTGTCTGGTTGATAAGCATTGGCATCTTCTTGATTTACATCTGCATTATGAATTGAAATAGCGATGGTGATTACGTTGGTTTGTTCGGCAAGTGTTATTTCTGGCTGTATAGTGTTAGGTGCTGTACCAAAAGAAGGCATCACTAAAAATGCCGGATAGTTTCCATTGCCGTTTGGAACAGTAACATATCCATATACTTTCCGGTTATCTATTTGTGACAATCGAATTCGATAAGTTTTTGAATAAAGTGAGGAGCTATGAAGATAGATGTTAGGTTGGAGTGGTATGGCAGCTAATTGAGATTTTTGTCCTGACCAAAAAGAATCGAAATTATTTGGTATGGGTTCCAGTGGTTGAATATTAAATG
This sequence comes from uncultured Saprospiraceae bacterium, assembly GCA_937928575.1. Taxonomy (GTDB): domain Bacteria; phylum Bacteroidota; class Bacteroidia; order Chitinophagales; family Saprospiraceae; genus CALDGQ01. The sequence continues at coordinate 25,770 of CALFWW010000158.1, forward strand.
GACTTACCGCTGCTGTTGCTGAACCGCCTTGCCCATTTTGATTGATCACACAATTAATTAGGTTGGGTTCAGAAGAAGTGTAAGAAATATTTTTATCGACACCAGCTTGAAGATAAACAGTACCAGATTCAATATTAGAATCCTTATCATAACGAATGGTGTAGGTAGCATTCGCAGATTGATTTGATCTAACTACAAAATTTATATTTTCTCCAACATTATAAATAGCATCCGCTTTATTTGTGGTAATGGTAATTTGCCCAAAAAGCGTTAAGCTGATTGTACTTAAAAATAGTATTAAAAAAACTCTTGAATACATGTTTAATTATTGATGGAATGAAAGAAATGTTTTCAGGACGAAGCATTTTTATTCATTAAGGATAATGTGTAAGAACGAGTATCTAAAATTAACCTTTTAATAGTGATTAAGTATTAAATAAGCACACCTTATAATTACACCGAAAGGAGTGTTTTTTCAATTAAAAAAAACGATATGTATACTTATCGAAGTTTGGAAGCTCAGAATTATAGAATCCGCGATTTTAGATTTCAATTTGTATTAGCAAATAATACAAATTGTAGTCTATAATTACGGTTATCTTTGAGAAAAATTTCCCGATATCTTCGTTAGAAAGCCTCGCCGTAACTAAGGCTATGTCTACGTTTTCTGCCTTGATCTCGAAAAATTTTCCTTCCAAATATTTCCGCACTTTTAGACTACAATTTGTATAAAAAGGGATTATCAAATATGAATTTGATAATCCCTTTTATAGCATTTAAATTGATTGCACTAACTAATTACCGAATCTTAATGAATGGTTTTGAAACAATCTGATCTTCAAATTGAATTGAAATTAAATAGTATCCTGGTTTAAATTCATCTGTAAAAAGCAAGAAACGCGATTCATCCAATTGATAATTCATCTGCTCCAATGAAAGCCTTTCACCAACTGAATTATAAATATAAACTTGATTGATTTCTTTGTCTAAAGGTTTATTTTCAAATTCAGTAATTACAAAATCATCAACAGGATTTGGTCTTACTTTGAAATCGAAAGATTCGCTATTTAATTTATCAGTTCCAATACGAGGAGCTGAATTTGCAGCGATATAAAGGGAGTAGTCTTCCACCTCCCCATATGCGAAATCTTCACAAGGATCAGCATAGGCACCTGCTTTCATAGAAACACGCATTCTTGTGATTCCTCCTGGTACATTGTTAGGAATTTGAATTGAGCTATATATAGCTTGATTTGATTTTCGCTGGTAAATATATTCATCAGCGTCATAAAAGTCACCATCTTGATTGAAATCAATCCAAATTCTCCAATAAACATTATGGCTGCTTCCGGAAAATCCAGGAATTAAATTAATTGCCACATTGCTATTAGGAGCAACATTTGCTAACATCCAAGTAAAATTACTATATCCATAATTATTGCCGGATAAATTATCGATTTCTCCAATTCTTACCTTTTCTATATATTCATAAGCCGTACTGATAGCTCCAGATTCACAATAGCTGCCAGGACTACCGCCGGCACCTCCACCGCCACCAGAGTTGGAGTTGGTACCTTGACAAGTGCATCCATCAGCTTGAATGACATCATTAAAATAGTGAGGGTCATAATCATCACAAGGTGTTCCCGGAGCTGCAGGTAGACTAGGATTCAAGATGAAGCAATCATCTACATCGCAAGTTCCGTCATTATCAGAATCTTGGCAGCTACCACCGCCACCAGAGTTGGAGTTGGTCCCTTGGCAAGTGCATCCATCAGCTTGAATGACATCATTAAAATTGTGAGGGTCATAATCATCACAAGGTGTTCCTGGAGCTGCAGGTAAAGTAGGATTCCAGATGAAGCAATCATCTACATCGCAGGTTCCATCATTATCAGAGTCCGTGCAACCATTTCCTCCACCGCCACCAGAGTTGGAGTTGGTACCTTGACAAGTGCATCCATCAGCTTGAATGACATCATTAAAGTTATTGGGATTGTAATCATCACAAGGTGTTCCCGGAGCTGCAGGTAGACTAGGGTTCCATATGAAGCAATCATCTACATCACAAGTTCCGTCATTATCAGAATCTTGGCAGTTTCCGCCGCCACCTCCACCTGATGAACCAGTATTGCAACCAAAAACTTGCACCTCTGCTATAGTAAGGTATGAATTAGAATTTGCTTGAATCCGAATATATCGTCCGCTATTATTGACAGTATAATTAGAGGGAGTACCTGCTTGTCCATTGGTATATTGGTTCCAACTAGCGCTATTATTTGCAGCGTTCAAGTCGCTCGAAAATGGATTATCGGAAATCATTACATGATAATCGTTCAATCTATTGGCTCCTTCTGTTCGGTTCCAAACTTTTATCTCTGTGATATTGTGAACGGAGCCTAAATCTACTTGCAACCATGGCTGGTAGCTATTCGTTGTAGCGGATACTGAGCCTGCCCAGAAGTTACCGTTTGTATTGCCATCTACTGCTTTGCTGGCACTGCCTGTAGTCCCATTAACACTTAAAGTGCTAGATTGACTGGAAGGTTTAGATTGTGAGACCAATGTTGGATTAGAACAATTGGTGTTTCCACCTCCTCCTCCGTCTTGTTGTATTGCTTGAAAAGATTGAGTGGCTTCTGCAGCATTATAATTGGCGTTACCCCATTGGTTAGCTCTTACAGTTACCGTTCCAGGTTGACCAGTCAATGTTATAGTGGTGCCACTGATTGTTGCAGGACCAGAAACAATAGTATAGGAAACTGCTAACCCTGAACTAGCAGTTGCAGAAATCTGAAAAGGATTGTCTGTTGTAAATTTATCAGGGATATTTGCAAAAGTAATGGTTTGATTTTGTTGTGTAGTACCTCCTTGACCTATCGTTACTGTAATATAATCTTCCATGGTCATGAAAGTATTATTTCCAGCATAAGTTTGCCCATCTTCTGCTCTAAATCTTAAAGTATACGAACCGTTTGTTGAGAAAGAAGCAGATGTGCTTCTATTGTTGGGATTTGAAAAATTGACATTACCCGGACCACTTACTTTTTCCCATGTGACTGGCCAGCTATAGTTGATATTGTCATTAAAACGAACAAAACCATTTAAATTAATTGGAGAATTGGTTTGACCTCCAATGTCTGTGCCTGCATCTGCCCAATGACCTTTTGAATAGTTATCACCATACGGTAACAAAGGGTTGGCGGTTGCATTTGGCCAAATTCTTCGTAAGAATTTAAATCTATCTTCCCACATCCTACTTGGACTGACGTGATAAAGTCTTGTAGAGTGAATCAAAATTTTATGGTCACCAGTAAATTGATTGAAAGCGGCAAATTCAGTGACAGGTGCAGTAACATTGTCAAGATAACTAATGCTCATTAATACGGACCCTTTAAAACGAGCAGCTCCATATATTGCATCATAATACTTCACAGCTTGTAGTGTTTGCTCCTGGGGATAATTTTGAAAAGATCCTTCTTGTAAATAGTATGGGAATCCTGAAGCACGACCATATTTAAATCCTTCGTGACCACAAAGTGCGGATATGGTTAACATCAAAGCATTGACTCTATTGTCAATACCAGCAACTAACATGGATAATCCACCACCTTGACTGTTTCCAAATAATCCAATCTTATTCTTATCAACATCTGGTCTAGAATATAAATAGTCAATTGCACGAACTCCTGCCAAAACTCCCCATCGATAATAATTTTGTTCTCTATATAAAAAATTGTCCGGATTATAAGCATCCGTTGCAAACTGACTCGGATCATTATTGTGAATCGAAATAGTCATAGAGATGGTATTCGATTGTTCAGCGAAAGTTGGATCCGGAACTGTAATACTAGTGTTGGACCCATATGGAGGTAATGTAACAACAGCTGGGTAATACCCATTTCCATTTGGTATTGTGATGTATCCATAAACTCTACGGTTGTCAACATGACCTAAATTGATTTTATAGGTGGTAGAGTACGCAGTGTTAGAATGAGGTGTTAAATTAGGGTTAATTGGAACTGATGCCAATTGTGCTTTTTGATTAGCCCAGAAAGAATCGAAATCTCCAGGCGCACCTTCTCTTGGTTGAATATTGTAAGCACCGACCACAGCAGCTGCCTCACCACCTTGTCCATTAATATTGACACTACATCTAATGAGGGTTGGCTCATAAGCAGTGTAGGTTACCGTTTGAGTAGCTCCTGCTTGAAGAAAAATGGTGCCAGTTTGGATGGTGTGATCATTGTCATAGTTGATGTTGTAAGTGGCATTTCCAGATTGATTGGAAGTTATCCGAAAACTAATTTGTTCACCAACTCCATATCTGCTAGTTTGTTTGTTGGTGGTCACCGTAACTTGGCTGAATAGGGATAAACAAATTGTATTTATTAATACAACAAGAACCGCACGAATAATCATGTTTTTAGATTTTTCAATGTAATGAAATTGTTTTCGGGACAAAAGCAATTTATTAAAACTGGGATAAACTTGAGGGGAAACTTAAAGATACGATGATTTTGAATATTTCTTCAATTTTAGTGCTTACTTATTTGACAAACAAAATTTTTTAGTTGTCTTTTAGGATACATTTGAAGAATTGAAATGATCAGATAACATTGCCATCAATCAATGACAATATTACCTGATATAAAAACTATTGGTATTCAATTAATTCGTTGGTATCGATCTCAGTGATTTTATACAGATTGAACCCCAAAATGGCGGTTATCTATGAGAAAAATTTATCGATATCTGCGTTGAAAAGCCTCACCGTAACTAAGGCTATGTTTACGTTTTTCGCCTTAATCTCAATAAATTTTTCCTCCATATAATAACCGCC
>CALFWW010000159.1 GCA_937928575.1 uncultured Saprospiraceae bacterium
CGATCAAGTCTTCCCGTTTTACGTATAAAGTAATCCCTTGATTATCAAGTCGCTCGTCCTCAATTTTTTGAATTGGACTTGGTAGATTAAAATTTATTCTATGTGATTGTAAGTAACTTTCAAGTTTATACATATTAAATATTTTTGGCATTAAACTTGTTTATATATAAATAAGAATGAATATGTAAAGTTTTACTCGTTTATTCTACATCCGAAAACAGCATGAAAAGTAACCGATTTTACCAACTTAAAAATGATTGAGTTGAAACACTTTTACTAAAATACTTGAAACACAAATTCCCATGCTGAAATTAAACTTATTCTCAACAATCGAAGAAATTCTAGACACTCGTTCACTATCCGGAGCGGATAATGGTGGATATACTTGGGTGGGCTAGTATAGTTCCAAAAATCTATTTACAACCGATAAAGGACTTATTCTTAATTGAATGAGTCCTTTTTTTGTTTGGGGTTTTTGTTGTTAGGTTTTTAATATTTACCACCAAAAAAAATAGCGAAACACTCAATTGCATTCCGCCATTTTAATTTCTATTCAATACATTTTAATATCCAAAAACTTGCTCCAAGGTCAACTCTTCAACATTTCCTAAAGTTTTCAAGAAATCCATATCTACGCTTTCCTTACTTCCCAAAACACAGATACTAAAATCTCTTCCTTTCACCTTTTCATTTTGGAATTTAACTAGCTCATCTACGGTTACCGTCTTCATTTTGTTATAAACATCTTTTCTGATGTCATAATCAAGTCCTCTTCTCTTATTGTTTAGATAATTCCAGTACATACTCATCTTTGTGATACGTTCCGATTCGATTTTCTTCATGATGGACTCCCGTGCATTTTCGATCTGAGATTCGGACACTGGCATGTTTTCAATAATCTCTTGCATCGCTGGCACTGCTTCCGGCAACTTATCCACTTGCGTACCTACATAGGCTTGTAAGATATGCGCATTTTCCTTTTTGGACGGAGAAGCATAAAAGGAATACGCAGAATAAGCCAATGCTTTCGATTCTCTGATTTCCTGGAAAACGATGGAAGACAATCCGAATCCAAAATAAGTGTTGTACAATTGGCTCATAATATATTCATCCATATTGAAGCTTGGTGTCCCTTTTGAAATCATCATAATTTCTGCCTGCACCATCGGAAAATCTACAAAGTATACTTTCTTTTTGGTATCCAACTCCGGATATTTCTTAGGTGCTTTTACTGGTTTCAATTCAGGAATTACTTTGTGGTATTTATCCAACACTGTTTTTACACTTCCGATATCTTGGCGACCGTAGTATAAAATATTGTGCTCATATTCACAAAGACGTTTGATGGTAGAGATTAATTGAGAAGAAGGCAACAGTTCCAATTCTTGTTTTGATAATTTATCAGTAAACGGATTGTCTTTACCGTAGCGGACATAATTTACGATACCACTTCTGAGGATCGTTCTTTTATCTTTCTTCGAATTTTCTCTTTCCGTCAGGATATCTCCAATGGTATTTTTCAATGCCTCTTCATTCGGAACTACATTTGCCAACACATGTTCAAACAACTCAACACCTTTTTCAAATGATTCTTCCAATCCTTGCAAGGTAACGTATACTCGATCAGATCCACTAAAAACATCGAAGCGCAATCCTAATTTGAAAAATTCTTTTTGCAATTCTTCCGCAGTATATTTTTCGGTTCCTAAGTACTTCAAGTAATTGACTGCAAGTGGAAGTATCTTATCACTATCCGATCCCATCTCAACAATGTAGTGCATCGTAAACAATTCATTACTCTTGTTTTTGATGTAATTCAATTCTACTCCATTCCCCAATTTATCTTTGGTAATCTCTTTTTCAAATTCAATAAATGCTGGTGTCAATCGCGGAGATTCTTCTCTCAAAAATTCAGAAGCAAAAGTAGACTCATCTTTTCTATTCAACTCAACAGGTGTAATAGACGGTTTCTCAACTTTATATTTATCCTTGTCTTCTCCCGAATGCTTGAAGGTTTCCACATAATTATTCTCACCTAACACTTTAGTTGCAAATGCCATGATTTCTTCTTTTGAAATTGCTTTCATGGCATTAAAACGATTATTGTAAGTTCCCCAATCCAATCCTTTAATGAAGGCATTTGTCATGGCGCCTGCTCTTGAGCGATTGGATTCGTTGGCTTGAATTTCGGATAATTTATAATCCTTAATGACTGCATCCATTAAGTAGTCATCAAATTCACCTTTCTTTACTTTTTCTACTTCTTCCAACAAAATCTGAGCAACTTCTTTCATCGTTTGACCATCACGTGGTTCTCCTGTTACGGTAAATACAGCGTAATCTTCAAATCCATAGTAGAAGGCATTACCGGAAAGTAATTTTTGCTTTTGGTTGATATTGATATCAATTAAACCGGCTTGGCCATTCGCCAATAATCCTTCTAGCATCATCAACTTAATTTGGTCGCCACTATGAATGCCACCTGCTCTCCAAGAGATATCTACCATCTCGGATTGCTGACCATATACATCTTTGTGAATCGGTGCGTTGATTGCTGGTTGCTCTTCAAAAGTAAATTTAGGAACTTCTTGTCTTTCGTAAACACCGAAATATTTCTCAGCGGTAGCCGCCATTTCATCTGGTTCGAAATCACCTGAAACTACGATCGCCATGTTATTCGGCACATAATTGTCATTGAAATATTTATGAATTTTTTCGTGCGAAGGATTCTTCAAGTGCGGTCCTGTACCGATGGTTGACCATTGACCATACGGATGATTAGGAAAAAGTCCAGCCAATTTTGCCGCCATCACTTTTCTGAAATCACTGTCTTGACCAATATTGAATTCTTCATAAACCGCTTCCAATTCTGTGTGAAATAAACGCAATGCCAATTCTTTAAATCGTTCGGCTTCCAATTTCATCCACTTATCCACTTCGTTTGAAGGAATGTCATTTATGTAAACAGTTTGTTCGATCCAGGTATAGGCATTGGTTCCTTTCGCACCTAGTGAACCGATTAGTTTGTCATATTCATTGGCTGCTACGTATTTTGCGGCGACACCGGATAAACTATCGATTTGCGTGTAGATGGCTTTACGGACTTTTTCATTGACGGAATTTCTACGCTTTTCATACAAATCAGAAATTTGTTGTAACAATACTTTTTCTTTTTCCCAATCCAAGGAAGCGATTTTGGAATTTCCTTTGAACAACATGTGCTCCAGATAGTGCGCCAATCCAGTTGCATCTGGTGGATCGTGTTTGGATCCTGCGCGAACGGCGATATTGGTTTGGATTCTTGGTTCGTCCTTGTTGACACTCATGTAAACTTTCATACCATTTTTCATCGTATAAATTTTCACACCCATTGGATCTCCAGTAACTGTTTCGTAGTTATATTTATTCATTTCACTTTTGCCGACACCGACAAGATCTGTTGCACTGGTTGTTGCATCTGTCACTTTCTGATTACAAGATTGTATTGAAAAAACGAGGATACACAATGAAAGAAAAAACAACAGTTGGTTCTTTTTCATGGTTTTAATTTTTTTATATTGAATTGATATTTTTAGAAATAAAATGTCCGTAAAGATAATGGATTCCATTGAATCAAAAGGATTCCTATTAGGATTACAACGTTGAAAGGCTGAAAAGCGACATATTTATAAAGTAAATTTCAAATTTTGGTAGTTATTCTAAACAAAGACGAATGTTGCCTATTCATGAGTTGTCTTTAGGATTTAAAGAATAGCGTAAAATAAGAAAAGGCTGAAATGAACAATATCATTTCAGCCTTTTGATGAATATAATTAACATGGTATATACATATGGTATTCCTACTCTCCCGTTTCCTTCTCACTACCCCAAGACCAACCAAACTTAAAATCAATCCCACCAAAAAGGGAAGAAATATCTTCATTCGAAACACTGTTATCCGCATCCAATCCAGTGCGATAGCCACCACGAATATTGATTCTAAACCATTTGAAAACATTGATTTCGGCACCAATAGCAGGTTGTATAATAAAGATGTTATCGTTTTTAGTGTCATCGATAAAAGTTCTTCCAGGACCAAACATAACACTTACATTTGGGTGAACAACTTTAGAAGGCATCCAACTATACGACAGATGCGGTCCATTATAATTTAATTTAAAATTCTTTACTTCATCATTTTCTAATGTAATATTTGACTCCATGGTGTACCCTCCCCATCCGACAAAAAATACCTTACTGAGCTCTATTCCTCCAAAGCCACCACTGGAAAAACTATTGTCATCTTGAAAACTTGAAAAAATAGTATGAGGTCCGCCCCACGCTCCAGTAATTCTTAAATCGATTTTTTCAAATAAAGTTTCGTCTTGTGCATTTGTTGTTATAGAAAAACAACAAGCGATGAAGAGCATCAATATTGATTTAATTTTTGTGTTCATTTTCTGTAAATTTTATAGAGTTGTTGCTCAGACATCTTGTCTGAGAAGAAGAGTTTGAGTTTGAGAAGCATCCAAGGATTTCTTAAACTTAAATATTAATTGATAAGGCTCTAAAGACTCAGGCAAGATGCCTGAGCAATCCAACGTTACGGACGAATAATCATCAATCGTTTCGTCGTCAACGTCTTTCCTTTTCCATCAATCAAACTATAGAGATACGTACCTTTTCGCAGCTCAGAGAGATCTGCTTTCATTGTTTTGGTACCACCTGTTGTAAAATCTCGGGACCACACGGGTACACCAAGAATATTGAAAATCTGGAGTTTGTAATCACCAGTTGGAAGACTTGTCAATTCAAATTTTACTTCTTCGATTGCAGGATTTGGATAAGCAATCACATCTGCAGTCAATGTAGAAATATCTCTTACTGGAATCGTGAAATCATTTGCTTTAAAAGAAACGCGTTGCACTTCCGTTTCAAAATCATCCAGGAAAACTTGAGCAATTGGTTCGATCACATCATTTGCATAAAAATTATACGAACGGGTGGTATCCATTCCAAAAAAACCAATTTCTGGAGGAACAATATCTGTCAAATCCTGCCACGGTAAGATGCTTATTTTTGCTTCCAATCTGGTATCTGTCACTTCAAAACGATTCTCTTTCAACACTTCGTAACTTCCACCTGGGATATCTACCGTGCCCCATCCATCAATCACTTCAAGTCTATCGATATTTACTCGAATTCTCAAAGAGTCGGGTGTAATTGGCAAATCCAAAGAATCTGTAATTGTACCTGGTATATCATCAAAAGAAAATGCAAACAACATGTTAGATTCACTGGAGTTTACATCCAAATATTCAAGATTTGCTCTTCGCTCAATGACGTTTGGAGAAAACAAAGCAATTATCTCAAGTCCAATTCCACCTGGATCAGCTCCCACATATCCTTGAAAACGATAACTGTTATTATCCACCGCATAATACCCTTCTCCACCTTGAAAATCTGCTAAGATACTTGCATTGGGAAACTGTGCTGAATTCTCACCATCGGAAGCGGGTTTTAGTACACTTTGTAAAACCACAGGTCCCGATAAACTCGTAAAATCCCAAACTTGATTGGCTCCTGAACTTGGTACATCAATCGTTGGCATGATATCGTTGAAAGTAAACAACGTATCACCTGCTGCAGGAAAATAAGAATCCGTCAAAGTAATTTGAGCAAATAAACCAGAAAAGGAAAGCACAGATATAATAAAAGGTATAATTCGTTTCATATAAAGATATCTTTAATTGGCTTTGGGTATCGTTTTCGTTTGCCTATAAATATAAACCTTATTTATGGAGCGAACAATTAAAAATTCAGCTGTAAAGAGGCGTTTAAGGGATTTTTAACTAAAAAGCCTGCATTTCGACCAATTTTCTGTATGGTCCATCCGCAATGAATAAGGATTGATGGGTTCCTCGTTCTACGATTTCTCCTTGATCGAGTACAATGATTTCATCCGCATGTTGAATCGTTGATAAGCGATGGGCAATTACAATGGCGGTTCTATTCTGCATTAATTCGTTTAAAGCCTTTTGCAAAAACTGTTCAGATTCAGAATCCAATGCAGAAGTAGCTTCATCCAAAATCAGAATTGCAGGATTTTTTAACACTGCTCTTGCAATCGTAATTCGTTGTCTTTGTCCACCACTTAATTTTGTACCGCGATCACCAATGATGGTTCCATATCCATTTTCAGTTTCCAATATAAAGTCATGCGCATATGCGATTCGGGCAGCTTCTTCGACTTGATTTTGAGTCACATCTTCCAATCCAAACACAATGTTATTATAAATGGTATCATTAAATAAAATAGCTTCTTGCGAAACGATTCCCATTAAGTTTCTTAAATCTTTTAGTTTGTAGTTTTTGATATTGGTACCATCAATTTCTATACTTCCATGGGTCACATCATAAAAGCGAGGTAGCAAATCTGCAATCGTAGATTTTCCAGCACCAGATGCACCGACGAGTGCTATTACTTTTCCTTTTTCGATGGACAAGTTGATGTTTTTTAAAACTGAAACTTCACTGGATTGATAATTAAAGTGGACGTTTTTATACTCAATTTTATTTTCAAATGAAGTGATAGATTTGGCATTTGGAATTTCTTGAATTATAATTGATGCGTCTAGTACTTTATTGACTCGATCGGTTGCTGCGATTCCTTTTTGAATATTATAATAGGCATTGGAAAATGCTTTGGCAGGATTGATGACATTAAAGAATGCAAATAGAAAACTAAAGAAAGTAGCGGCATCCATCTCATCAGAAAACACCTTGTTAGATCCATAGTACAACAAGACAGCAACAACGGCAATACCCAAAAATTCTGACAATGGAGATGACAAATCCCGTCGTCTTAATATCCGTGTTACGATATTTCGATAGTCCCGATTTTCCTCATCAAATTTTGAGTCTTGATAATGTTCTGCATTGAAACCTTTGATGATTCTGAGTCCACCCAAAGCTTCTTCGACAACTGTCAATAAACTTCCTAATTTGCCTTGTGCTAAACTTGAATTCTTTTTCAACTGACTTGCAATTCCACCAATAATCAATCCCGTAAAAATCAACAATACAAATACAAACAAAGTCAATGATGGACTGATAAACAACATGTAAAATAAGCAACCAAAAATGATAATCGGTTCTCTGAATAAAGTTTCCATAACATTCAAGATACTCCATTCTATCTCTTGGACATCACCGGTCAATCTCGACATCAAATCTCCTTTTCGTTCTTCTGAAAAATAGGATAACGGAAGGTTCAATAATTTGTCAAAAAGCTGTTTTCGTAAATCATAGATTACACCAGTCCTGACGGGAGTCATAAAATACAAAGAAAGATATCTGAACAAATTTTTGAAGAAAAACATCAACACTATAATTCCGCATATATAAAGGATGGTTGTCTCTTTACCTTGTACCTCAATAGAATGACTCACTTGAAATTTTAAATACTCCACCAAAGACCCTAAACTATTGACAGTTGGTTCATTGGTAATCCGAGGAGATTCATCAAAAATAATTTGTAGAAAAGGAATCAAAAGCGGAATGCTTACCACTGTAAAAACAGCCATAAGTATATTACAGATAATGTTGAGTACAACATTGGTCTTGTAATTAGATACATAACTGAGTAAGCGAAATAAGCTTTGCATTTAATTCTTTATGACACGAGGGTTGTTCGTACTAATTTTAACGATGGTTATTAGTGACCAGTATTTGAAAAGCGAGAGTGAATACGTGGTATTTACGCATTCACTCCCGCCATTCAAATACTAGTTACTATCAAGACTAAACTTTCAGCTTTCGATTCTATTTCTTCGCAGGTGGTTCTCCTAAATCAAAATTATTTAAAAAGCCAGTATTAAAATTACCGCTCAAGAAATTTTTATCTTTCATTAGTCTTTTGTGAAATGGTATCGTAGTATGGATGCCTTCTATAATAAATTCATCCAATGCTCTCGACATTTTCTTGATACACTCCTCACGAGTTTGAGCACGACAAATCAACTTGGCAATCATTGAGTCATAATATGGAGTAATAGTGTAGCCTGCATATGCATGTGTGTCTACCCGCACGCCATGACCTTTAGGACTATGGAATGAAGTCAATTTACCAGGACTCGGGCGGAAATTGTTATAAATATCTTCTGCGTTGATTCTGCATTCGATTGCATGCATGTTAGGGATGTAATTCTTTCCTGAAATTGGGATTCCCCATGCTACTTTGATTTGTTCTTTTATCAGGTCATGATCAATCACCTCTTCCGTCACGGTATGCTCTACTTGTATACGTGTGTTCATTTCCATGAAGTAGAATTCTTTGTGCTTGTCCACTAAAAACTCCACCGTCCCTACTCCTTCATAATTGATGGCTTTTCCTGCAGCGATGGCAGCTTCCCCCATCCGCTTGCGCAAAGCTTTTGTTAGAAAAGGAGAAGGAGTCTCCTCTACTAGTTTCTGGTGACGTCTTTGGATGGAGCAATCTCTTTCAGAAAGGTGGCAAACTTCACCATGTTGATCCCCTACGATTTGAAATTCGATGTGTCGAGGCTCTTCTATAAATTTTTCGATATAGATTCCATCATTTCCGAAAGATGCAGCTGCTTCTTGACGAGCCATATTCCAAGCTTTCTCAAAATCCTCTTCCTTCCAGACTTCACGCATTCCTTTTCCACCACCACCTGCAGTTGCTTTAAGGATAACCGGATATCCAATATCACCTGCGATCGCGATACCTTCCTTGATATCTTTGATCAATCCATCCGAACCAGGAATTACTGGAACATTCGCCTTTTTCATGGTGTCTTTAGCCGTGATCTTATCACCCATTTTTCTCATTTGCTCTGGAGTTGGGCCGATAAATTTGATTCCGTATTCTGCACAAACTTCTGCAAAATCAGCATTCTCAGCCAAGAAACCATAGCCGGGATGTATGGCATCCGCGTTGGTTATTTCGACTGCCGCCATAATTTTAGGAATACTAAGATATGATTCTGCGGAACTAGGTGGACCGATTCTAACGGCTTCATCTGCAAAACGAACGTGCAGACTTTCTTCATCTGCTGTAGAGTAAACCGCAACTGTACGGATACCCATTTCTTTACAAGTTCTGATAATTCGAAGTGCAATTTCACCACGATTAGCTATCAGTATTTTTTCAAACATTTGTTTTCAATTAAAGATGTTGGGAGGATACCCGATTATCCTTTTGGATCAACTAGATACATCACTTGATCATATTCAACTGGAGAAGCGTCTTCTGCTACTACATCAACAATACGTCCGCTTACTTCGGATTCGATTTCATTGAAAAGTTTCATGGCTTCTACGATACAGACAACACTTCCTTTTTCGACGTAATCACCGACGTTCACAAAAGATGGTTTTCCAGGTTCAGGAGCTCTGTAAAAAGTACCAACCATTGGAGATTTGATTTCAAGCAAATCTGTCCTTGCTTCTTTTCCTTCTTTAGCATCTTTTGAATCACTATTTCCCTCAGAAGCTTTTTCAGCAACGGGTGGAGTTGCTGCAATGACTGGTTGCTGTACAGCAGCAGTCATCGGATTAGCGATTGGAATCAGCTGTTGTTGTTGTACTTGTTGTTGCTGATTCGCGATCATCTTACCGTATTTTTTGGTACGGATATTTAGAGAAAATTCTCCGTTTTTGACCTTAAATTCCGTAAGGTTAGATTTGTTAACCAGTTTTATAATTTCTGTTATTTCTTTAAAAGTCATAACTAATAGTTTAAAATTTTAAAGAGCGTGTGCTCATTGTTTTCATTTTCTAAATTCGAGTCGGGTTGATTTATGATTTCACTCGTTCGTGATAGCTACCGCTACCGGTGTCAACTTTTACTTTATCTCCCGTGTTGATAAAAAGAGGCACTCTAATTTCAGCCCCTGTTTCTACCGTAGCGGGTTTTGTTGCATTGGTTGCTGTATCTCCTTTTACACCTGGTTCTGTATACGTTACTTCGAGTATAATGTATTGAGGCATTTCAACAGTAAGTGGGATGTTTTTATCTGAATCAAACAATACATCTACGTTCATTCCTTCTTTCATCAGTTTTGGATTATCCAATAATTTAGGGTCCAACATGGTTTGGTCGAAAGTTTCGTTATCCATAAAGTTGAAACCCTCATCATCACCGTAGAGGAATTGAAACTTTCTTCTTTCAACTCTTACCACATCAATTTTGTGAGAAGATGGCCAGGTGTTGTCCACCACTTTACCGTTTGTCAAACTTTTCAGCTTGCATCGAACGAAAGCAGGACCTTTACCAGGTTTTACGTGTAAGAATTCAATAACTTTATATACATCGTTATTGAAGTTGAGGCATAGGCCATTTCTAATTTCTGAAGTATTTGCCATTTTTAATATTAATTTTTAGAGATTGCAAAGATAGGAAAAATACGGTTTCTATACCTCAATAAGCCCAGGTCAAATAAGAGGCTCCCCAAGTAAAACCACCGCCAAAAGCTGTCAAAATTATCTTATCGCCCTTATTTAGTTGACTTTCATACTCATTTAGGCATAAAGGTATTGTAGCGGCAGTTGTATTTCCATATTTTTCAATCGTTAGCATTACCTTTTCCATCGGGAAATCCATCATACTTGCTACGGTATTAATGATTCTTAAATTGGCTTGATGAGGAACTACCCAAGAGATATCGTCTTTTGTTAATTGATTCTTTGCCATTACCTCTTTGACGGCAGTTGACATACCAGTAACGGCTGCTTTAAAAACTGGTCTCCCGTCTTGATAAATAAAATGTTGTTTATTCTGAACCGTCTCAATGGAAGGTGGTTTTCTGGAACCTCCAGCTGGCATGTGTAGATATTTTTCTCCGGTTCCGTCCGCTTTCAAGATGGCATTGTGATACCCATTCTCATCTTCAGCAGGTTCTAATAACACTGCTCCTCCGCCATCTCCAAAAATCACACAAGTCGTTCTGTCTGTATAATCTACAATAGATGACATTTTATCTGCACCGACGACAATCACTTTTTTGTACATACCAGACTGTATATAGCTAGCACCTGTACTTAAAGCAAATAAAAAACCAGAGCAAGCGGCACTTAGATCAAATCCAAATGCATTTTTAATACCGACTTTGGTACAAGCAATATTTGCTGTATCTGGAAATGTACGGTCAGCTGTAACAGTCGCACAAATCACCAACTCGATAGAATCAGGGTCTGTATTCGTTTTCTCCAGTAAATTTTTGATTGCATTGGCAGCCAGGACTGACGTACCCATATTTTCTCCCTTTAGAATTCGACGTTCCTTGATACCAGTTCTGGTATGAATCCATTCATCGGTAGTATCTACCATCGTTTCCAGTAATTTATTGGAAAGTACGAAGTCTGGGACATATCCACCGACTCCTGTTATAGCAGCTTTAAGTTTTGGCATATAGTTGTTTAGTTTATTGCAGCTGTTTTGAACTGTTGCAAGGTAAAAAAAATGTTGGAGTCCCAAAGCCAAAATTGAATGAAACCGATTTCAACTCAACTATTATTTAAGAATTTCATATTAGAGAAAATAATACTTTGAACAAATAGGTTTTATATTAATATAATTCTCAATTGGTATAAACTTTGCATATGTAGTCATGTACAGCTATGAGGAAGCGGTTATTGAACAAATAACCACATTCCAGTAAAATTTCACCTAGTCCAATTTTATAAACCCTCTAAGCCTCTCGCTATGAAACGTTTACTATTGATCTTCATGATCACTCCATTTTTATTTGGGAATACTGCCTTTGCTACCAAAGTGAAATTCTTCAAGGGTAGTTTTATATCTGCAAAAGAAAAAGCAGCAACAGAAGGAAAACTAATCTTTGTCGATTTTACTGCACGTTGGTGTTTGCCTTGTCAAATGATGGATCAAACCACTTTTAATGATGAAATTTTGGCGGATTATATAGCAGCTAGCTATATCCCAGTCAAAGTAGATATAGATGACTTTGACGGATTTGCATTGAAAGAAAAATATGAGATTCAAGCATTGCCGAGCATCTTAATTTTCAATTCTGCTGGTCAATTAATAGATCGTCATCAAGAGGCCATGAGTGCTACTAAGATGCGGGAAGTATTAACTCGATACAATCATCCTGATAATAAGCGAGTCATCTCTATTGTAGAAAATAAACCAAATTCGAATATTAATACGGTTCCAACTTATCAGTCAGATAATAGTTACAGACCACCACTTGGTACCACTGCACCGGCGCCTTATACGCCCAGCCCAGCACCAAGTCCTGAGACGACTAGACCCGCTCCTGTTGAAGCACCGACTCCGGTAATCGTTGAAACGACACCTATTTATCGGGAACCGGTACCTGCACCAGTTTATGTACCAACACCTGTACCTACAACTGTACCTGCACCTGCACCTGCACCAGTTCATGTGCCTGCGCCAGAAGTAATGCCAGCGGGTGAAGGATTATTCAGGTTTTCTGTTTCAAGACAACCTTCTGCCGGATATAGTGTACAGATCGGTGCTTTTGGACATTATGGAAATGTATTAACAGAAGTTGAAAGATTACAATCAAAAGTAGATGCACCTGTTCTTGTCAATATCGGTACATTACGTGGTAAGACCGTATATAAAGTGATGATCGGAGAATTTATGAATAGGCAAGATGCAATCGACTTTAGCAATTACTTAAAAGGAATTCAAATTGATGGAATCATAAAAGATTTGACATTACTGAAGTAGTAGACCGTTTTCCGTTTTCCGTCGGTGAGCTTTGCCACGTTATCCGTTTTCCGTTGACGACCGACCGCAAAGGAGTACGTACACATACGATCGGTCGTCAACGGACAGCGGAAAGTATGCGAAGCAGTGCGAACGGACAACGGACAACCGAATGATAGAATTTGTATATTTTTGGGTATGAAAAAACTGCTCGTCAAAAATATAGATTCCCTTTTTCAAACAAGCACATCGCCTCTCCCTGTAAGTAAGGGTGAGGCGATGCGTGCTTTACCTGTTATCAAAAATGCTTTTTTACTCGTCGAAGGAGAAAGAATTCTTGATTTCGGAAAAATGGAAGATGCACCAACGGATATTGAACAAGAAATAGATGCAACTGGAAAATTTGTTTTTCCTTCCTGGTGTGATTCTCATACGCATTTAGTTTTTGCGAAAAGTCGTGAAAGTGAATTTGAAGATCGGATCAATGGTCTGACCTATGCCGAGATTTCAGCGAAAGGTGGTGGCATTTTAAACTCTGCTAAGAAATTAGGTGAAATTACTGAAGATGAGCTACTTATACACGCAAGAGCAAGGTTATATGAGATTGCAAAATTTGGTACTGGATGCGTTGAAATTAAAAGTGGATATGGACTAACCGTTGAAAGTGAACTGAAAATTTTGCGGGTCATCAAACGATTAAAAGCAGAATCCAGATTAGGAATCAAAGCAACTTTTTTAGGAGCACATTCTTATCCAATGGAGTTTCGCGAAAATAAAAGAGGCTATATCGATTTAGTGATTAATGAAATGTTGCCACGCGTTGCTGAAGAAAATTTGGCAGATTATATCGATGCATTTTGTGAGAAAGGATTCTTTTCTCCAGCTGATACAGAAGAGATTATTCAAGCTGGAAAAAAGTACGGACTAAAAGCTAAAATACATACCAACCAATTTAATTGTATGGGTGGGATTCAAATGAGTGTTGCAAATAATGCAGTCTCAGTAGATCATCTCGAAGTACTAAACGATGCAGAAATGGAGTGCTTACTTGATTCTGACACGATGCCAACTTTATTGCCCTCTGCTCCTTTTTTTCTAAACGACCACTACCCTCCTGCAAGAAAAATGATTGATAAAGGATTGCCTGTTGCATTAGCATCAGACTACAATCCAGGAACGACGCCATCGGGTAAGATTCCATTTGTACTTTCATTGGCTTGTATAAAAATGAAAATGACACCGCAAGAAGCGATCAATGCAGCGACCATCAATGGTGCTTATGCCATGGAAATGAATCATGATTTTGGCAGTATTGAGAAAGGAAAATATGCGAGTTTTTTCATCACTAAAAATATTCCTTCTGTTGCTTACCTACCGTATGCATTTGGAAGTGATTTAATTGAGACAATCGTCCTTAAAGGCGAAGTTTTTGACAAGTGAAGACATCGGGTCAGTTCTTCTCTATATTGAGAAAAATTCTATGTATATTCACGCAAGCTTACAACACTTTCCGGGGTTACTAACCAAGCAATAACCATTCGTTATTTGCGTTTTAATTTAATTGTAAAGAATTAAGGTTAGTGAACCTATTTTTCGCCTTCTTATAGCTATTTTTGCCGAGATTTTTTCGAGCGTATTCTCGAGTTAACAAATTCAATGTAATGACTAAAAGATTAATCCCTTTACTAGCTTTTTTATGTTCTGCTTTTTTGATGGTCGGACAAAGTCCTCAAGAAGTTTTTCGTAAAAAAGTAGATACTGGAACCACAACTTTATCCTCCATGGCTTGTGCGGATCAAAATGCTGGAGAAGTTCAAGAAGGTACCTTCACTGGTGTAAGTAATGATACCGATTTTCCACAAGTTTATTTTTGCTTTGGGGACGAAATGAATATCGACCATATCGCAGGTACTGCTGATTTGACGGGTGATCCAATCTTAGCAACAACTGCTGGACTTGGTTATGCATTGTATAGTGCAGCACCA
>CALFWW010000160.1 GCA_937928575.1 uncultured Saprospiraceae bacterium
ATTGTGTGGTAAATTTAACTCTTCTTTCTGAAAAACAAACTAATTGGTACCCCAGTAAAATCATAATTTTTTCGCAATTGATTTTCTAGATAATGCTTGTAATTTTCTTTAATATACTTAGGATTGTTACAGAAGAAAGCAAATGCTGGATAATACGTTGGCAATTGAGTGACGTACTTAATTTTAGCAAAATGACCTTTGTGATTTGGAGGTGGAAATTTTTCAATCGCCGCCAACATTGTATTGTTAAGTTCCGAAGTTTTAAGTTTTTTATTCCTGTTTTCGAATACTTTTAGTGCAGCTTCTACAGCTTTAAATACTCGTTGCTTTTCCAAAACAGAAATAAACAAGATCGGAATGTCATTAAAAGGGGCCAATCTATGCTTCAATTCCTTTTCTTTCTCCTTCATCGTATTGCTCTCTTTCTCTTCTAAGTCCCACTTGTTTACGAGTAATACAATACCTTTGTTTCGCTTGATAGCCAGACGGAAAAGGCTCATATCCTGTGCTTCCAGTCCGGTACTCGCTTCAATCATGAGCAAAATGACGTCCGCTTCATCCATCGCTTTGATGGCACGCATCACAGAATAGAACTCAAGATCTTCATAAACCTTGGTTTTGCGGCGAATTCCAGCAGTATCGATTAGTAAAAATTCTTTGTCAAATTTCTTGTAGTGGCTATGGATCGAGTCACGTGTGGTGCCAGCTATATTGGTAACAATATTTCGATCTTCTCCTAGTAATACGTTAACCAATGAAGATTTCCCAACATTTGGCTGACCAATGATAGCAAATTTCGGTATTTTAGTATCAAGCGGTTCCGCCTCTACAATTCGATCTGTTACTGCATCTAAAAATTCTCCCGTTCCAGAACCAGTTAGAGATGAGATGAAAAAAGTCTCTTCAATACCTAAACTCCAAAACTCATTGGCTTCTAATAATCGTTGATTGTTGTCTACTTTGTTAACAACCAATATGACATCTTTTTCTGCTTTACGCAACATATCAGCTACATCATCATCCAAATCGGTCAAACCTGTACTGACATCGACCATAAAAACGATCACGGCAGCTTCGGCAATAGCAATTTCAACTTGAGATTTGATTGCTTTTTCGAAAATATCGTCAGAGGATTTGACAAAACCACCGGTATCAATAACGGTGAATTTCTTGCCGTTCCATTCACTGGATCCGTATTGGCGATCACGAGTGACACCACTTTCATCATCTATGATAGCTTGACGTTGGCCGATTAGGCGGTTGAAGAGTGTCGATTTACCAACATTTGGACGCCCAACAATGGCGACAATATTTCCCATTTGATTTTAGTAGTTTAGAAGAATTCTAATAAGACAACAAAGTTCTTTTTTTATTGCTGATAACCAAAATGTTTGAGCATTTGTTCGTCATCTCGCCATCCATCTTTTACTTTAACACTTAGGTCTAAAAACACACGTTCGTCTAAAAAGGCTTCAATGTCCTTCCGAGCTTCAATACCCAACTTTTTGATGGCAGCTCCGTCTTTACCGATTAGGATAGGCTTTTGTGATTTTCTGGACGCAAAAATAGTAGCACCGATTTTAATGATAGGGCCACTTTTGGATTCTGATTCTTTGAAGTAATCAATAGCGACTTCGCAAGAGTAGGGTACTTCTTGCTTGTATTGTTGGAGAATTTTTTCACGAATAATTTCAGAAACAAAAAATCGTTCAGACTTGTCGGTCAATTGATCTTTAGGATAATAGGCAGGTCCCTCTTTGATATTTTCTTTGATGGCTTTTAGAATTTCTTCGGTTCCCAAACTATTCAATGCAGAGATAGGAAATACTTCTTTGAAATTAATTTGATCCGTCCATTCTTTGATAACCAACAATACCTCTTCTTTTGGTCGAAGATCGATTTTGTTGACAATTAAAAACAATGGGATTTCAACTTTTTTCAGTCTTTCATAAACAGGATGGTCTTCCTCATATTTTTCAAACATGTCAGTCACAAATAACATTACATCTGCATCCTCAAAAGTAGTGCTAACGAAGTTGTTCATTTTTTCCTGCATTTTATAATGTGGTTCATTAATAAAACCAGGTGTATCTGAAAATACAATTTGGCAATCTTCTTCATTGATGATGCCCATGATACGGTGACGTGTTGTTTGAGGCTTACTAGTGATGATAGACATTTTCATTCCT
Organism: uncultured Saprospiraceae bacterium; assembly: GCA_937928575.1. GTDB lineage: Bacteria > Bacteroidota > Bacteroidia > Chitinophagales > Saprospiraceae > CALDGQ01. Next base: position 2,190 of record CALFWW010000160.1, read on the forward strand.
ACCAAAGCATTCATTAATGTGGATTTTCCAACATTAGGTCTACCTACGATATTTACAAAACCGGACTTATGCATAAATTTAAATTTGGAGAAATCTATTTAAAATTCTTGTAAGGTATGCAGTTAAGTTTACCTGTAACAATATCTTTTACAATTTAGAAAAATTTGCCTTAATGGGGTGCTTCTATTTTAACAAAAACTAGACACCCTCCTAATAAAACAACTGCTAAAATAGTCAAATTTGGCGATAGGAAAAAGATAGGTAAAAGCGTTATTAGCGCAAATCGCCCCAAAGTGGTTCAGTTATATCAGTTTGGGACGCCGCCCCAAATTATCCTGCAAATACGCTTCAATCTCTGAAAGAGCAAGACAAGATCTAAAACTTCTCATCTATCAAAAAAATATAACAATATAAATACTAACGAATAAAATATTTTTTAACGCTTCAAAACAAATTTAAACAAGAATCTTACATTGATATTAGTAATTCCCACCATGCCAAAAAAATACTGCAAACACCGTGTTGATTCTTTTTTTTTTTTTCATATAATGTAAATGCGAATCAATCTCGCCGTATCTAAATAGCTCATAATCAAGTTTTCTATTGTTTTGAATTCTATTATTGATTAGAATTTTGATGCAACTCATTATTCATTTGAAAACATATACTATGAGCTTCTGGAAATTACTCTGTCCAATTTTCTTATTTATTTTCTCAATCAGCCTAGTAAAAGCTGAGCATGACAACTTCGATCCTTCAATCTTGAGTTGCGATCCCGTAGCAGATTCATTGGTATTGGTTGATTTATATTATTCCACCAATGAAATGTTATCGTGGGATTTAAGTACACCCATGAAGACTTGGGAAGGGGTGACTTTGTATGAAGAATCTTTTCCTAATGGATCAAGTTGCGTTTGGATATTAAACATAGCCAATAAAAATCTGGAAGGAAGTTTACCTACGACATTAGGTAATTTCTCTGATCTACGTTGGTTTAATTTTTCATCAAATAAGCTAACCGGTACAATACCAAATTCTATTGCTGATCTTACCACATTAAGAGGGTTTACTGGCAACGACAATAAAATTTCGGGTGAGGTACCTGAAATTGCCAACCTATCTTTGCTACAGAAATTTCATATGGCCAGAAATAAACTAGAAGGTGAGATTCCTGAAAATTTCGTCGAGCTCAATAATATCAATCACTTCAATATAGCAGGTAACTTCATTACCAAAATACCAGAAGGGCTTGTCAATGCCTTTCCAAATATGCCTGCCAATAGATTTATAGTTAGAAATAATTATCTGACTTTCGAAAGCATCGTGCCCAATATGGGAACCAAAATGGGAGATTTTTATGCACCACAAAGAGATCTAAAACCAGAAATGATTCAGTGTTTTGAGGATGGGCTATCACCTGCATTCGATTATAATGTTGAAGGCAATAGATACGCTTGGCTTAGAGATAGTGAAGTCATGCAAGGAGCATACAATAGGGATTTAAATTTACTTGATTTTCCACTTGAAGTAACAACAATTGGTGAAAATATTGAAGCCCATCATTGCCTATGGGTCAGAAATAGAAGAGCGCCAAAATTGACTGTGAAAGTGTGCACACGTTGTTTGGGACCAGTTCCTCCGACTACTACGACTGATGATGATAATGATGGTAATACCTATGAAACATGTGCAGGAAGTTGTGTGGAGATAGGAGTTGACGATGCTGGAGATTGTTACGTTTGGGGACCAGAGGGATTAGTTGAAAATCCTAATTTATCCATGATTGAGGTTTGCCCAATGGAGACGACAGATTATTTCCTTTCAAGATCTAATGATATGGGGGAGTGTACAATGGACACTTTTAAAGTTATTGTAAACAAAAATTTCCACACAGTAGAATTTAAAACGGATCCTGAAAACTTTTGTCCCGGTAGTCAGATGAATATAACTGCTACAAGTTCATTGGCAACTCAAACGCCATCTAATAATCTTCCAACCTACACCTATGCATGGTCAACAGGTGCTACTAGTCAAACGCTAGCGGTAAACGAGCCAGGCTATTATACAGTTACCGTCACCAGTGATGAATGTGAAGTAGTAGAAACAATCAATATTGTCGAACCACAATTAAATATTTATCCTACAGACCTTTTTAAATGTGGAGAACAACCATTGGCGATAGAGCTGGATTATCCTGTTGAAATAGCGTCCATAGACTGGCCAGGTGGGATGACAGTAGACAGTAATTATTATGGCATTGTACCTGATCATATCTATCTTTCAAATGAATATGGGATATCCGTACCACCGGGTAATGTAGGTTATGCTGTCGAAGCGATAGCGTATGATGGTTTTAAGTTTGTTACTGTGGATGGGTGTACAGTTGAGATTGATCCATTTGAAGTGAAACAAATACCTCAACATAAATTTACTATTGAAGCAATAAATAGTTTGGGGTCTCCTGTATACGAGATTTGTAAAAATTCAACTGATCCCATTACGATAAAAGTGTCACCTGCAACATTCCCAAATGCTACATACAATTACAACTGGTCAGAAGGTTCTTCAAATGATTCTGGAATAATTGTAAATGGACCTGGTACTTATTCTGTTACCATCACAGAGCCAGAGTATGGATGTGAATTTGTGGAAGAAATAGAGGTGAAAGAAATTGAAATTGATGTAACGATCAGTGCACCATCTACAATTTTATGCACCGGTACAGTACCAGCTCCAACTGTAGATTTAGAATGTTCGGAAACTGCAATCAACAATACATATGCATGGTACAAAATGGGAGATCAAGGATGGGAGCTTCAACCAGCTACTCCTTTATATCCCTCACATAAATTTAGAGCAACAGTCGGAAAGTATAAACTAGAATTTGAAAAAGTTAATGGTTGCACAGCTTCAGACGAGCTGACAATTCGTGATGCATCCGATCCAGATGATATAGAGCAGTATTTTATTGATAAAGGGTTTTATGCTTTGCCGATTGGGGAGGTACTACTTGGAAAAGATGGAGATCCCAACAAATCTATGATGGATGAATGCGATTTATGTAATGAAGATATTACACAAACTGTTGGAGTCTGTGATGATAGTGGTGTTGAACAAATTTCAATTAGAGGTGAAAATGTTGATTTGGAAACTCTAGTCAAAACAAATCTAGATTATTTTGCAAGTAGTGGTGAATTTGCTAATTCAGGATACGGATATCCAGAAGCTAAAGCATATATCACAAGTAATCAAAAAGTGTGTGGTTGTGATCTTGACAAGCAATACTTGGAAGAGGTTTGTGCAAAGTTTATGGGGCAGGAGCTTGCTTTTTGGTTTCATATTTATGAGAATGAGGATGGTCAAAATAAATTATTTGTATTATCCAATAATGGAGCAGAGGCTGGCATCAATCATCCAGGTTTAGGAGAGTGGGCTGAACTTAGAACAAGTGTAATCACTGAAATAATTAATAATCAAAATTTTAACGAAGATGTGCCGCCGAATGTAACTAATAATCAAGAGTCAGGATTTGTAAGTATTCCTGATAAGATAGTAAACAATGTTATGGACATTCTATTAGATAATCACGCTCATTTAAAACTACCAAATGAACATCTTGAAAATGAAGCAATGATTCCCATTTGTAATGATATTAATTTAGATTGTAGTGATAATTATTTTGCATTGGCGCCAAGCTGTTGTTTATTTAAATTACCGAATTGTGTCACTCCAATTTTTAATCAATATCTTAAGCCTTCATTACCTGGTTTTGCGCTATATGGTTTCACCAACAGGGAAACGAACAAATTTTATAGAGCGGTTGTAATACAGAATGAATTTAAAGGGTATTATGAATTCACAAAAAGAGGAAGTAAAATTTCAGATATTCCGCTTAATACCTCATTACCATATCCTGTTTCAAATCCTGTAGTGCTTACTGGGCAAGTCGTGAATACCTCTGGGAACTTCTTTATGGAAGTGCAACAGGTAGGAATTAAATCTACATATTTAACTGATAGTATCTATATAGTAGCTGATTCCACCTATTGCGCAGGGCCTATTGTGGATGATTCATTAGATATTTCATGTACCCAAGTTATTGATTGGACACCTATTAACGAGGTTAACAATATTCAGGATACCATTTATGATTTTCCTTTTGTCCCAATAGCACTTAATCTTAGCGATATATCTTTCGAAGCCATCAGACCTCAAGGAGTTTCTAACAAAGGAGTTTTACTGAACAAAATTATTGACGGAGAATCTGTACTCCTTGCCGTTACGAATAATGCAGATGGTCAACTAGCTTATATAAAGTGGAATTGCTACCTAAAAGTTTGGGAATCATATTCACCTCCTGAATGCCTCGAACACCAATTAGCTGCCGAGCTGGCGCAAGAGACAACTGGAGATCCGATGGCAAATAATAGAATGTATTCAAAAGTAAGTAGTGCAATGGTAAGAGAGCTTACAGATGCGACGGGTATGTGCTGTACTGATAATCTTTTATCCGAGGAATATAATGTAGCAGATGATGTTGTGAATGCAGCTGGATTTAATGAAGAAGCTATTAATGAAATTCAGAACGAGCTGAATAGGGTTGCCAACACATCATCAGGCCTAAATGTTCAATATATTTTCACTCACGAGAATACCAGTGGGGATTGTAATCAGGCAGCAATAGATTTTGAGAATATTGATATCAATAATTCTGAACGAGATGTTATTGTGAAATTACATTTTAATGCAAGTGGTACTGCTCAATTTGCGGCCAGATTTAGAGATAGTATGTTCATCTTTAAAGCAAAGGAAGGAAATGTGCTAGAGATGCCAACCGAGATTAAGCATCTTGCAAAAGGCGCGATTAAGGAAAATATTAATTTAGCATTATCTACACTTAAAGATAGTCTAGCAACTAAAACTACTGAATTTTGTCCAGATGAGGATTTAATTTCCGACCCGGATGCTCCCTGTGAAGGCTATGAATGGATGTTTGGATTCAAGGATGATTCAAATGAATTCAAAAAGAAATTTAACCTCATCATGGGGGTCAATGAGCTAATGAGTCAGACGAAATATGTTGTTTATCAGGGTCAAATAGATCAGGGATTTTGGCGCTTGACTGTAGATCCAAACGATCCTAATTCTTACACTCTCAGCATCTTTGATATTCCAGGTGGGATTGCCGGATTTGGAGATGGACTTATTGAAAATAATCCTGTAATAGCTTCTATTCAATTGGTCAAGTTATGTGGAGTAGTTTACAATGATCCAGTAGTCATGGAAGAAATGATTGATGCTTATCTACCTCCAGAATTGATGAAGACATTCCATAATTTCTATGCGGAAAAGTGGGAAACCTGGCAACATCCGAATCTAGAAGTAAGGTATCACGGCATGGCTAAAGACGGGACTGCACTTGTTTCTACCATTTACTCAGGTGGTCCATTGTTGCAACTCGCAAAACAGAAAAAACCTAATAAAGTAGCCAAACATTTGAGAGATGAGTTTAAAGAGTTTGATGATATATTACTGGATCTAAATGCAGCCCAAGCGAAAAAATTAGCAGATTTAAGCAAAGCATTAAAACAAATTGGTGGAAATAATCTTGTAGAGAAATTTAATAGGCTGCTAAGAAATCCGACAATGATGAGAGCTTTCAAAAAGTATGCGAATATGACTACAGAAGATTGGGTTATATTGCTGACAAGGATTGGACAGCTTGCCGGTCGCCTCGCAGAAGATTTTGATGAAAGCATGAACGAAAAGTGTGTAGATAGTTTAGATAATGATGTCCCTTTGATCATATTTAATGATTGTGGGGTTTCCGACACAGTATTTGTTTGTAAAGAACTTTTTAAAGATATGGCAGCTGGTTCTCCTCATTATACAAAAGTCATTGTTGAAGAGCCAAATGCAATTGATGCTTACTGCATTTTATTAGAAAGAGGGGTAGGTGGAGATTACAAAAGGGATGCTCCTACAATTAAGAAGATGTCAGATCAATTATCTGCAACCAGTTTTTTAACATTGTTAGACCCAAACGGAGTATTGGATACTGGAAGAAATAACTACAGGAAAATATTTATTAATCGAAATAATTTTGATAGTTGTGTAGGCTCTCCACCATTTGTTATTCATCCTGCTTACACAAATAGTGATGGTGCATTTAGATTTAATCCTCCGTGTGATGCTTGTGGGAATAATGGAAATTACTATCTAAAGAAAATGCCAGAGGTGCTTACTGATTATCAAAATTTTGTTGAAAATTTTATTATCACTCCACAGATTGATGGAGCGTATGGGATTGTACGGCAATTATACAATGGTGGTATTACAACCATAGACGAGACTTCACATTATATAAGGGTTACAAATATTCCAGATACTTTATTCCTTGCTGATGACGTTGACGAATTTGATCAACAATTTGATCAAAATGGGTCAAATCATAAATTTGATGTAAGACTTAGCAATGGTGATTTTATTGAATTAAAGAGTATTAATAAAAAGTCAGGTATTAAGGATATTCATAAAAGTAACTCAAGTTTTCAGCCAGGTGCACAATTTGGAAAATATCTATCTAATATTACCAGTATTTCTCAATTAAGATATACATTTAATAAAAGAAAATTGCTACAAGAATATGTCGGAGGTAGCGATCCTAAAAAATATTATTCATCTATAGACTTAGCTAAAGCAGATATCAAGAATCAATTTAAGAAGCTGCTGGGCGCACCATACTTTACTGACGTAGGCGATGGAGATGGTAATGGAGTTTTAATTGATGCTGAAACTAGTAAAACAGCGCTATTTTTAAGTATTATGAATCAAAGTTTAATTGATGAATTAGAAATCGATATTGATGATATTGAAACCTATTATAGCAATCTCGATGTATTCCTCGATTTAATTATAAATGTTGAATAATGTTCAAAAATAGTAGATTGATTAAAAGTAAAATCAAGGATTTCATTAGACATAGTGAAGTTATATTTTACATAGTGAGTGACACAGACGCAAAAGATTATTCAATTTGCCGTTATGATTTATTATCAGGAAATGATAAATCACATAAATTTAATACACCATTACATGGTTTGATTCTTAATGGTAACAAAATAACTGTTGGTGAAATCGGGAAAAGAAAGAGAACTTTTTTCTCCCTCAATTTGGTACTCCTATTTTCTAAGAACTTAAGTATAAAGTCTATTGAAAAAGAAAAAAATAAATATTTAATTTCTATATCTAAAGAAAAAAAATCTGTCTTAGCCATGTATAATGTAGGTAATGAATTAATTGATTGGGAGTTAGATTTTTACAGTGGACTTACATTTTTTGGAAGTGAATTACTTTTTTGCGTAAAACAGGTTAATAAGAAAAACAACCATATTTATGGAATTGATAAAGAAACAGGGAATACAAAATGGCTTCACATAATAAATGCAGAAAAAAAATTCCAAGGTGTTAGATTTTTAAGTGAGTTAAATAATGTCATTTACTTTTTCTATACTGAAGACAACAAAGTCTATGCACTTGATATAAGTAATGGGGGATTAATTAAGTCCTTCCAATTTACAAAGCAACCTGTTTTTTATAACAATAAAATTGGATGTATAGGTTTATTTCACGAAGAGCTAAATTTAGAAACTGGTGAGTATAAAAGAATCGACATGCAGTCGGAATACGAGAAGCATTTTGAGCGTACTCATAATTGGATAGAACGTGAAAATCATATTGCACATGGGTTGGGTTTTATCGGATCAATGCAAAACTATGACCGTATGGAAGATCGAAGTAAGGATTATGTTATCTATGCAATAGATTTATCAACACATAGAATAGTCTGGCAGCATACATTTAAAGATACAAGACCTGGTTGGAAAAAATTGGAATATGATGGAAAGAGAATCTATTTGTTGAAGTATAGTGGAATATTGCACATTTTTGAAAAAAATATTTAAAGCTCTAGTCCTCCAATCTTAACAAAACAACAACCAACAGCAACAAGGCCCATCCACACCAAAATTGCAATCCAAAATTCATAAATTATCTCGCTACAACAATAAAATCGGATCAATAGGAGCATTCCATGAGGAGCTAAATCTAGAATCAATGGAATTTAAAAAGACAGATTTGAGCGTTGAGCTAATCAAACATACAGGAGACGCAAGTGGCTATTTTGATCCTGTTAGACTTTTGGCAGATGGAATGGGATTTCTTGCAAAATCTCCGAAGCTTGTAGGTGGGAAATTTCAAGAATTTATTCTTTACGCATTTGATCTAAAAACGCATAAAATAATTTGGAGTCATGCTTTTGAAGACATTGGAATAAAAAACTACAGAGACATCAAATACGTCAATGGAAAACTATACTTCCTAAGAGGAAATGGAGAGCTCCACATCTTCGAAAAAGAAACTTAACAACAAAAACCCAAACAAAACCAACCAACCTAAAAACTCAAGGCAGTGTAATCCATACACGCCACCATCCATCCTCATAATAAAGTAAGCTACACAAAGTAGCACCAACAGAGATGTGCAACAAACATCCACTGAAAGAAACTTTATTAATCACCATCACAAAAAATAAAACAATGAGTTTACATCAACAAAAAATAGGGTTCTGGATGATACTCTTATGCTTCATGACATCGACTTTACATGCGGAGATTGTTATCTCGGATGTAGTTGGAAGTTCTGATGGCTGCAATGGCTCTTTTCATTTACTTGTCAATGGCAATGCTGGTCCATTTACCATTGAAGTGGAAAGTGGCGGTGTGCTTTATCCGTTGCCTAGTGGTACTCCTCAACCTGTGACTGAATTTGATGGCGTCATTTCTGATCTTTGCGAAGGATTTTATTCTGTTATGGTTGAGAATAGTAAAGGGTGTATCAATTATTATTATGTGGATGTGGAACATTGTGATTTTGAATTTGAGTTTAATATTCGAAATCCAACAACTTGTGGTTCAGAAAATGGGAGAATAAATGTAGGCTCTGGATCAAATGGTCCAACAATTTTGGAAGGAGCTACGACACCACTCCATATAGAATGGAGTAATGGAGTCGTCCATGAAGGGGCAAGTGGGTTGACAGGAATAAGTAATCTTGGGCCTGGAGAATATTCTGTAACTGTAACTGACGCAACTGGTTGTTCAGATATTGGTACCATTTCATTATATGCAGAAGATGGGATAGAACTTGAAATATTTTATCTTGCTGGGAGCTGTGAGGGTGATAACAATGGTATTGCGGAAGTTATAGCTTCATCAAGTGGTTCACCATTAGATTTTACTTACAATTGGACCAATTCGGAAACAGGGGCAATAGCAGAAAGTCTTTGGCCAGGCTGGAGTTGTGTGACTGTGACCGATAATGTTTCAGATTGCGAGGCAGTTGCTTGTATTGAAATAGAAACTATTCAACCAAATCCTGAGCCATTTGCTCCTAGTTTTACTGAAGTTCCATATTGTTATAGTGATGAAAATCCTTTAGGTGAATTAATTTATCATCCTCAAGGTGGAACACCTCCTTTTGAATGGGAATGGGAGTGGAATTCCCCGGGAATTGTTGGGTACTTGGGATCAGGTAGTCAAAACTACTTACCTGAAGGTATATATAATGTAACAATTACTGATCATTGCGGGGAGGTTTTCGAAGATAGCTATAAAATAATTAAAACCAACCTTGATCTCAATGCTACTGTAGTTAATGAATGTTCTTCAGATGATCCTGATGAAAATACAGGTTCAATTACTTTAAATCCAGATGCGATACCTACAAACTTTGGACCTTTTACATATGAATGGTATTGGCCTTGGCAAGGAAGTCATCCTTACGAATTCCCAACTGATAACTCAAATGAACTTACTGGGTTATTCAATGATACTGGGCCTAATTGGTGGGTGACTGTAACCGATGGAATTGGTTGTACAAGAGTGCAAAATTTTGATATTAATGTAGATGATGTAGAATGGTATGTTAAAAAAGGTCACTATGATGGTACTTGGGTAGCCCCTATCGGAGGTGGAAATATAGGGATTCTCTATGCTGATGCCTGCCAGCTGAGACAATTCTGTGGATCAAATGAGGTGGAAGGAGGTGAAACATCTTCTACTCCACTTGGAATATACCGAGACCAATCTGGGTGTTGGAGTTCCGTTAATTGCGAATTTAATGGTGAAGAACTATATCCGATATTTGGAACTTCTAGTAATTCTGAGTCTGTAAGTTTTGATGGGGTGACCTGTCTTAAAGTGCAGATCTGTGATTTTTTCACTGATGTGGATTTACAATTCAAGCCTGAAGATGTTGCACAAGAATTTCCTTATGAAGTTATCTTTAGAGAGAGGAATGAAATCCCAGGAGAACCTTTTTATATTTATTCTGAAGATGAAGAAAACCCAGGTGAATGTACTAGAACAACCTTTTGTTTTGGAGAAGTTGTCGGTGAAGAAGATGTTTCATGTGGCCAAGTTTCAGTTGATCTTGATGAAGAAGAACAGGATACTGATAACACTTTAGGGGAGTGTAATAATCTTAATGAAGCCTACGAACATTTGTACGATGGTGGATGTGATGTTGCCTATTATTGTATGGTTGGTGATGAAACAATTCAAGTTGGATGGCTTGATGGACCAGAAGTCCAACCATGTAGATGGGAAAAGTTAGATGCCGAAGGGGAAGTCTATACGCATAGTATACGATCATTTTGTAATTGTGGTCCTGAACCAATAAATGACTTAAACGCGGTGGCTGTTGGCAAGAAGACTATATTTGAGGAGGGAGCAGTATGGAATTCATATTATGGACCAATCATAATAAGTGAAGATAATATTCCATCATGTGGGGAATTGTTACATCAACAATTATGTATTTCTGCTCGCCCAAATGGTAATCAATCACGAAATGAAATAATTGAAAATGAGATTGATAACCAAAACGTATTAAAACTAGATGGTAAGTCAAAAATAGAGTTGAAGATAGAAACCTTCCGTATCGCACCAAACCCATTCCAAGACAACTTCACCATCTACGCCGACAACATAAAAGAAACCTTCCAAGGAGAAGTAATGTTAATCAACTTCCTAGGTCAAGTAGTCTACGAAAAACGAATGACCTTCGATAAAGACAGCTCTATCACCTACGTAAATGGTTTCGAAAATCTAATCCCCGGTATTTACAATTTGGTTGTTATGAAGAATAATGAAATGGTTATGTATGAGTTTCTGGTAAAGAGTTAGGTTTATTGAATCATAGTCGTCAACCTAAAAAGGGCAGCGCAATAAATATCGTTAAGCCCTTTTTAGGAACATTTTTAAAAAAAGTAAAGATTTGAAAAAATAAAAGCCTCAAACATTAGGGCTCGTTTCCGAAGAATACTAAAGATGAGTGGTCCTCCCAAAATGTCTTGGGTTTCATCTTGTTGAACGAGTAGCAGCTAACGCTACATCAATCTCTTGACATCACTTTGAACCATGGAGTCAATAGCTTGAAAAAATACAGATGGTTTTTGAGGTCTCCAATTGAGGTGGTTGAACTCTTCTCCAAAGTTAATAAAATGATGTAAATTATTTTCCTTCATTTCAGTCAGGACATGATCTAAGGTATTCAGGAAAGTAATCCATCCATCATTCTCAGCTACATCCTCATACCAGGCTTCATAATAATCATCGTCTCCGGCATGAAAGTTCAATACATTTTCACAGAGAATAATGTACTTGTTAATACCATTTTTGGCCAATTGATCAATCAATCGATGCTTTAAAAACATCACATCATTTTGAAGACAGTCATTCCATTCACCGATTAATTCAATGATAGAATAGCCTTCTTTGTAATCTACAAAAATGATTTTGGCATATAATGTAGCGGACCCAAACTCATCCCATTGTGGGTGGATAAAGTAGTTGTATATTTTTTTGGTAAATCGAAATTCATCATAAGTACGACCATAGAATGGGGATAACTTATCCTCAGAAGAGATGTAGTGATGTCGCCATTTATAATGTGGTTCTATGTCGTGCATAGTAGTTTGATGAATTTATAATTAAGATAGTAGATAAATTTTAAAAATTCCATTTGCATAAAAGAATTAAAATTGTATGGATGACCTTTTCTACTTCTAATTTATTGCAAAGAAAATCAAATTTGTGGTCATTTGATAATTTTGATTGTCGATAATTTAACTAGATTTAATCAGTGAAAAAGCAACCACTTCATATCATTGTCACAGGTCCGGAATCTTCTGGTAAAACCACCTTGACTTTGCGATTGGCTCGTGAGTTAAATGCTCCCTGGAATGCAGAAGTTGCACGTACTTTTTTGGAAGCCATCAACCGACCTTATACCCAAGATGATATCTTAACAATCGCAAATCTACAATTGTTTAATTTAAATACAGCAAAAAAACAGGGAGCTCCGATTCATATTTTTGATACCAGTTTTTTAGTGCTTAAAATTTGGTTGCAAGAAAAATACAACACTACAATTACATTGATTGAAGAGCAATTGCAGCAATCCTCAAATGATCTCTATGTGTTATGCAAGCCTGATATTCCATGGGAGCCAGATCCGTTACGTGAAAATGAACATGATCGAGATCGCTTGTTTGCTATTTATGAAAAGGAATTAAAGGAAATGGAGAAGCGATATATTGTGGTTGGTGGTGATCCGGATGAGCGGGTTGAGATGGTTTTGAAATATTTTAATGATTTAGTAAAGGGAGATTGAATACTTTTAAAAATGAATATCGAATATCGAACAATTGAATTTCGAATTTCGAACTCAGTTCGTGAAGAGCCCGCGAGTCAATGTCATGGAAATAAGGATTTTCCTTGTCATTCTGAGCTTTCGCCATAGCGAAGATGTCGAAGAATCAAGGAAA